>DASXPV010000075.1:0-11123 GCA_036493355.1 Rhabdochlamydiaceae bacterium | reverse complement strand
AACGGCACACAACCCGACATGTCTATTGAGGCGCTACCTAAGAATTGAACTTGGCAAAAAAATCAAACTATCCAAATTCAGAGAAGGTTTCTTAGCTTCTGAAAGTACTCGAGCCTTTTCTTCATTTCTCTTTCAAAACCTCTTTCCACAGGATGGTAAAAGTCGCGTTCTTTAACATCTTCAGGAAAATAGTCTTGGCCGGAAAAGGCCAAGGGAAGATCGTGATCGTATTGATAGCCTTTGCCGTAACCCATCTCCTTCATAAATGAGGTGGGGGCGTTGAGAATGATCTTTGGAGGCGCGGAAGAGGCGCTTTTTTTAGCGCTCGCCCTAGCAGCGCTAAATGCGGTATAGACGGAATTGCTCTTGGGAGCCAGTGCTAAATACACCGCGAGCTGTGCGAGTGCTAAATCGCCTTCGGGGTACCCTAAATGGTCAAACGCCTTCCAGGTGTCTACAGCCAGGCTCAAAGCTTGAGGATCAGCAAGACCGATATCTTCTACAGCCATCCGCACAAAGCGCCGAGCGAGAAATTGCGGATCTTCTCCGCCTTCCAGCATGCGAGCAAGCCAATAAAGAGCGGCATTTGGATCCGATCCGCGAATGGATTTATGCAATGCGGAAATCAGGTTGTAGTGTCCCTCTCCGCTTTTATCATAGAGAGGATTGCGGCATTGGAGCAGTTCTGTCAGTTGCGCTTTGCCCAGCGGGTTTTCGGGCGGAAGATGTTCGATGTTTTCGATCATGTTGATGAAATGGCGCGCGTCTCCCTGGGCGAGTGCGAGGAGGAATTCCCGGGCATCCTCAGTTAGCGGCAGAGGGTGATAGCGCTCTTCATAGCGTCTCAAAATGAGCTCAAGGCCTGCCCTTTCCATTGGTTTTAAAGGTAGCACGCGGAGGCGGGATAAAAGCGCATCGTTTAAGGCAAAAGAGGGATTTTCCGTCGTCGCACCAACCAATATAAAGGCTCCCCGCTCGATGTAAGGGAGAAAGACGTCTTGCTGTGCTTTATTGAGGCGATGGATTTCATCCAAAAAGAGAATGCATTTGCGATGCAGAAGGGGATGCGCTTGCATCTGATCAATCCACTTTTTTACCTCGCCTATGCCCGATTGCATGCTAAAGTTTACAAACGAGGCGTCGAATGCTTGTGCATAGAGGCGCGCTAAACTGGTCTTGCCGCAACCTGGGGGACCCCATAGCAAAAGGGAGATGGGAGTTCTTTTTTTGACGACATGGGTTATTAAGCCGTATTCGCCTAAAAGATGCTCCTGTCCGATAATTTCCTCTAAACAAGCGGGTCGGAGCTTTTCTGCTAAGGGAATGCTGTTCATATCTTTGATATTATCTATCGCTGAATCACTTAAGTAAATAACAATTATTATTAATAAAGTCTATTAGTTTTAATTAAAAAATGCTAAATTAAATATAGGGGTTAAGCAGGAGGAGATCTATGAAAAACCCAAAGCAACAACCACAACAACCCAATCAGCCTAAATGGCAGCCACAGCCGCAACAGCCAATGAAAGAAAAAGAAAAAAGACGTGAAAACCCTTATGAACCACAAAAAAAATGGCAGTCCGGTTCAGAATAGTTAATCAGAATTTAGATGTGTTGCCTTTGACAAAAGGCAACGCGTCATCCAAATCCTCTTGATGTTCCGAAAGCCATTCGATAATGGGCTTCGCTCTATAAATAGCGTACCCGTTTATGATAAGGCAGGGCACTTCAAGCATTCCCCCCATTTTTTTCAAATCGGCTTTTGCAGAGGCGTCTTTGTTTACGTCCCTCATTGGGATCGTCTTGTATATACTGTTCAAAAATCCTAAAACCTCCTGGCAATAAGGACAATAGGACAAATAGAAGAGAGTCAGATCGGCCTTAGGTTGTACTTCCGCCGCTTTCGCACTGGTAAGAAAGGCGAAGGCGCATGCAAAAATAAGAGCCACTATTGTTTTCATATTAAAAGAATATCTTCACGTTTTTTTTCCTACAAGGACATTAGTGCTTGTTATAATTTCTAGGGAGAGATACGATGGATTTTTCATGATTCATAGGGGGTCATTGTGAATAAAAAACAATGCGTTGGATTCATTTTTGGACTATTTATGAGCATGCTTTCCTTACTACCTTTACAAAGTGGAGAAGTGACTATGCAATTAGCTGAGCCCGATAAGCCCATGGTTTTTGAAGAGGGTAAAATGTATGAAGCCATTATACATACTTCCAAAGGTGACATTACCTGCGAGCTCTATGCTAACAAAGCCCCTCTGTCCGTGACTAATTTTATTCAGCTGGTGAACAAGGGATTTTACAATGGCCTTATTTTTCACAGGGTAGTTTCCGATTTTGTAATTCAAGGCGGTGATCCCGATGGAACAGGTCGAGGTGGGCCGGGCTACACTCTGCCATCAGAGATCGGATTGCCCCATCTGAAAGGCGCTTTGGCATGGGCGAGAACGGGCGGTCCTGCTAATCCACAGAAAAGATCCAGCGGCTCTCAGTTTTATATTACCTTGGACAAAATTCCTTATCTCGACGGGGAGTATACGGTCTTTGGTCAAACTACGAACGGCTTCGAAGTCGTTAAAAAGATTGAACAAGGCGATGTCATTAAAAAAATTGATATCATAGTAAAGTAATTTTTAACGCTTTAAATATATTATTTTAAATAATTCTAGTTTTTCGTATATTCAAAGTTACAACACTACATTGCATTTTTGGTGTTTGGGAGTAATTTGAATGAGTATGCGGAATAGAAGCGTTAAACTAAAATCTATATTTAAAAATCCTTTAGCTGAGAAATTAGAAATAAAACACAAAAGTTCTATTTGTAAATTTCAAAAAGCCAAAAAATCTCCACCAGTTTGAACTATCTTCTCATAGTTAATAATAAATTATTTTATAAAAAATAAAAAAAAATTTACAAATTAATTTGGTTTTTTATATATTGAGAATTAGAGGATAAGAAATGTTAGTTCTCCTTACTAATAAGGAGTGATTACAAAAATCATTTCTATCCAAACAAGGAGATAAAGATGGCTAAAAAAAGAGCTTCTTCTAGAAAAACATCACGTAAAAGAAAAACAAAAGCTCGTAAGTCTCATAAGACTTCAGCTCGTCGTACAAAACGACACAAAGCACGTCGATAAACCCTGATATGTAAACCACAACGCTAGTTGTGGGAAGTCAACTTTCGGTTTTGTCGAGCAAGCGCAGGGCTTGCTCGATTTTTTTTTATCTTTTTATTCCGTGTAACACGCCCAGAAATACAGGCTTGCGATGAGCAGAATGACCGCTCCCAAAAGCAGGGGAGAATAGATATTCCAGCCCGCTAGAGGGCCGGCGATTAGAGGGGCGATTATTTGGCCAATCGACCACATGGATCCCCCGACTCCCAACGCGCGGCCTTGCATCTGTTCAGATGAGCGGAGCGAAATGATGGCGCCCAAATTCACCCAAGACAGGGCCCCGCCGAGTATGGCGAGGGGAATGATAAACCAGTAGGGCCAAAGCGTGGAGGGTGCCACAAAGAAGGCAACGCCGAATGCTGCGAATAGAATGCCGATCATCAGCAGTTTGCTGAGAGGAAATCTTCCCGCGAGCTCTTTGTTTAAGAACATGGAGACGAAAAACCAGATCAGCGCCATGTAGGCAAAGATATCGCCGATCATCGAGGGCCCCATTTGAAATTTTTGCACGAGGAAGGTCGGAGAGAAGACGAGATAAAATCCCCAACCGATAGAAAAAAGCAGATAGGTCGTTAAAATGACGCGCAAGGTCTTTTGATGGAAGACCATTCCGATGTCTTTAAACGTGCTGAGAAGCTTGACGCGGGCATGCTCGGCTTTGTGCTTGTAGGATTCGACGTAAAAGAAAAGTACGAAGAGAAAGTTAATGATAGAAGCTACGACCGCAAAAATAAAGGCTCCCGAACCCGCTAGCCAATGCGGATTGGCCAACTTGCCCCCGATCCAGGGGCCAGCGACAAATCCCAATCCTCCAACGCCAATCAAAATTCCAAAGGCTCTACTGCGGTGGGCGGGATCTGTCAAGTCCGCGGTAGCGGATTGCGCTAAAGAAAAATTGCCTGAACAAAAACCAGTTATGATTCGCCCTACAATAAGCCCCGAAAGGTTTTGCGTGTAGACGCTTAACGCCATAACCGCATACCCAAACACGCTCAAGGCAATAGTGACGAGGAAAATTTTATACCGCCCATAGTGATCGGCGAGAGCTCCCGCCAAGGGAGATCCAATAAATTGAGAAATCCCAAAGAGGGCAAAAAGCAAACCTAGGACCGTCGTACGCGTGGCTTCTATAGTGTCGGGGGAAAAGAAGCGTAAGTTAGGATCGAGGAGCAAAGGGGCCAGAACAGGAAAAACAATAGAGAACCCTACGAGATCCAGGGTGTAGGTCATTAATACGGTTAAAAATGTGCGATAGGCTTGAGCTGAGCGAAACATTAGACTTTATACTCCTTTTTTTTCATCTGAATATAGACATATTGCGAAACCAGTATTCCGATGGCAAATCCTGCAATGACATCGCTTAAAAAATGCACATCCAGGACAACGCGCGAACACGCCAGCGCAAAGCCGATCACCAAAAAAAAGGGGGAGTGCCGTGGATAGAAGCAGCAGAGAGCTCCGCAAATGGCCCCTATTGTACAGGAGTGTCCTGAAGGAAAGGATAAATAGCTGGCCTTGTCTCCTTGTAAAAAGAAAAAACCGTAAACGTTGTCCTCGAGTAAAAGAGCAGGTCTAGCCCGGCTAAAAATGAACTTTGAAATGTGTACGACCAAATTGGCAAAAGGGATGGCGATAGCCAACAGAAGAAAGCGGTGGGAGAGGTGCTTCTTTCTTGGTAAAAAAAGGGTGATAATGAACAAAAATGGCCAAAGAAAGTAATGGTATTTGGGATCGATTAGATTGATCAAACACTGCGCAGTCAAGGCAAGGGAGGGGCCAATGTTTGCAAAATACTCAGCAATAGGTACATCGAGTTGCGAATAGCTGAAAAAGACTAAAGCAGCCGTCAGGAAAGAAAGGGGGAGTAGATTTTTTAAGAGAAAGCTCTTTGTCATAATTCTAAATATATTTAATTTAAAAAATAATTTGCTACACTAAAGTTTATAGTCAAATAACGGAAAGATATGCATATTTCTATTCAAAACCAGATCGTTTGTGAAAACCTTAACTCTTTTCTCGAGCTTTTGCAAAAGGCGGAGGCCAAACGGGAAAAAAAGGGTGCAGCTCTCTTTGAGAAGAGATACCGGGCGTTTCTCTACCGCTCGTCGGGAAAACTCATTTTTGCAGATGCCTATAAAGAAACTCCACTTTTTGACCAAGAGCAGTGGAAGTATCTGTTTATCGATTTCTCCTACGACCCGGTCGACGCATGTTTTTATGCCACGGCTTACGAAGATACCGAAGGGCAAGAGCCCTTTACCTTTGCGGATTTAACTCCTTCGGCGATTGCCACCATTAAAGAGACAATCGACATTTTGAATAAGGTCTCTTCCCTGCTCAAGGGCAGTGACAGCGATTTCATTACAAAAATTAAGGCTCTTTGCAAGCTGCAGGTGGAAGTGGAGCCTATGGATAATAATAAAAATATTCTCGTCACAACATGGCACCATTTGGATAGGCTAGGCGCTGAGAAGGTTTTAAAAGAACACCCAGCGGGAACATTTTTATTTCGCGAAGATTATTATGCTAAGATTCTGGAGGAACAGCTCACTACAGAACTGGGAAAGCACATCAAATGCGTGACCTTAACAGTCCGGGAAGAGGAGAAGGTCTCCGACTTTACCCTGGTGCACATCGATCACCAATGGAGATGCTATAATGACGCTTTGTTTTGCAATGTGAAAGGATTTTTTAATATTGAAGACTTGCTGCACTTTCACTTTAAAGATCTTTTAAAACATCCCTTACATCGAGAATTTGTTGAAAAGCGAAAACAACGAGTTGCTTGACAGTGGGAAATATATCGGAGCAGAGGGATTTGAACCCCCGACCCACTGCTCCCAAAGCAGTTGCGCTAGCCAAACTGCGCTATGCTCCGATTATGTCTTGGGATTCTAGCCGGCCTACTTATTAATGGCAATCAAATTTTAAGCTATTTGCCCAGCCAATCCCTGCACGGCTGCGACCGTCTGTTGGACGAGTAAAGAGACAATTTCACCTGCGGGAAGATTCGAGCAGAGCTGAAAACCCTCACCTGCGTATAAAGCCATAAATTCTGGTCGGTTATCCTTGGCTGCGCACAGGCGCATGTTCTGCGTTAAAAAGTGCTGGATCGGATAAGAAGCTATAGGAGCGCCTTGCATCTCTTTCGTAAAGCGATTCACCAGAGCTCTTGCTATTTTTCCCGTGAAGCACGCTGTTAAAGTCGTTTTTGCTCCTTTAGACTCTATAAGCGCTTTTTTATAGGCTGGGGAAGCTCCGCTTTCTGGCGAGGCGATAAAAGCTGTTCCTAACTGTGTCCCTTGCGCTCCCAATGCCAATGCCGCAGCGACCCCTGCGCCATTCATAATGCCTCCCGCTGCAAGGATGGGGACTTGACAATGACGCGAAAGAAGAGCGATAAGAGTTGCTGTGCTAAGTAAGGGATCTACATCGGGATGTAGAAATGTCCCGCGGTGACCTCCAGCTTCTATTCCTTGCGCGGCAATGGCATCTACGCCGCTTTCTTCTAATAAAAGTGCTTCTTCTAGTGTTGTAGCCGTTCCGATAAGCACTGTTTTTTGCTTTTTGAGCTGTTGCAAATAAGACAAAGGAGGGATGCCAAATGTAAAGCTAAAAACGGGGATTTTTTCTTCGATGAGAACCTCGATTTGTTCTTTCAAGGGCGGCAGGCTGCGCTCATGTGAAAATTTAAGAGGAATGCCCAGTTCTTGGTGGTAGCGGATAAGCGCTTCTTGGGAGGTCTTTAAATTTTTCGTCTCCTCCATAGAGGGAGAGAAGAGATTTACCGCAAAGGGCTGATCCGTAAGCTCTCGGATTTCAGAAATACCTTTGGCAATTTCCTTAGGGGTTAAGTAACCGGCGCCGAATGATCCTAGCCCTCCGGCGTTGGTCACAGCAGCAACAAGACGGGGAGTAGCAAGCCCACCTGCCATAGGAGCTTGAACGATGGGAAAGCGGATCTTTAGCAGATGAACAAGCCCATTTTTGCTCCACACGTTAGAAAACCTCGATAATTAAGCTTGTTGGAACATCATTTTTGTGTTATGGCTGAAGAACCCATTCTTTAAAAGGGAAATAGAGATATACACAGGTAATACTCAAATCGTTATCATCCCTGATCTTTTAAAAAAGGACGGATATGAGTTCTTTTCGCCATTTGAAATCAGTAGTTCGATTAAATGAGCTTGCTGAGGACCCTATTGACTTATCTGAAGAGGGCATTCTCACTCCCAAGCGGATCGAGGCAATGCACGTCGAAACCTGCGGCCTTAAGTTCTTCTTCGGAACCGAAAGAGTTTCCGATATCACCTTAAACGCTCTCTACGAACTTGCGCAAGAAACCGAGGCCGTCCCCAAGATGGCGGCCATGCAATCGGGAGAAGTGGTGAACTTTATCGAAGGATATGAGAGTGAAGAAAGGCCGGCCCTTCACACTGCTATGCGCGATTTCTTTGAATCCAGCCATCCTTCGCCTCGGGCAAAAGAAGCCACCGAATTGGCATACAAAGAGCTGGAAAAATTAAAGCACTTCCTCAACGAGTTGGAAAAGGGACAGCGCTTTACAGATATGATCCAAATAGGCATTGGCGGGTCGGAATTGGGACCCAAAGCCGTCCATTTAGCCCTGGAGGCCTACAATAAACCGCATCGGCGCGTGCACTTTCTCTCTAACGTCGATCCCGACGACGGAGCGCGTATCTTTCACTCCGTCAATTTGGAAAAGACTCTCGTCGTCGTCGTCTCTAAATCGGGTTCTACTTTAGAAACATTGACCAATGAGGAATTTGCTAAAGAAAAATTTAAAAAAGTGGGATTAAATCCCAAGGATCACTTTGTGGCTGTCACAGGCAAGGGCAGCCCCATGGACGATCCGCAAAAATACTTGGACTCCTTTTATATCTGGGATTACATCGGAGGTCGCTATTCCGCCACTTCCATGGTGGGCGGCGTCGCTTTAGCCTTTGCCTTGGGAATGGACCGCTTTTTAGATTTTTTGCGCGGGGCAAATGCTCTCGACAAGCTGGCTCTGAATCCCAATCCGCGCCTCAATTTACCCCTTCTTTCAGCTCTTTTGGGGATTTGGAATCGCAACTTTCTTGGACTGCCCACTACGGCGATCATTCCTTATTCACAAGCCCTATCCCGCTTTCCTGCCCATTTGCAGCAGTTGGACATGGAATCCAACGGCAAGCGCATAGACAAAAAGGGGCGCCCCGTTGATTTTGATACAGGCCCGATCATTTGGGGAGAGCCCGGGACAAATGGACAGCACTCCTTTTATCAATCCTTTCATCAAGGAACGACGATTGTCCCTTTAGAGTTTATCGGTTTTAAAAGAAGCCAATACAAAGAAGACGTCCTCTTTGCAAAGACGACGTGCCAAGAAAAACTGCTTGCCAATCTATTTGCGCAGTCCATCGCTCTGGCTCAGGGACAAAAAAGCGTCAACCCTAATAAATTTTTTCCTGGAAACCGACCCAACCGCCTCCTCTTGGCGGAAGTGCTCGATCCTTTTGTCATGGGGGCCATTTTGGCATTCTATGAGCATAAGGTGGCCTTTCAAGGATTTATGTGGAATATCAACTCCTTCGATCAGGAAGGAGTGCAGCTGGGCAAGAAGCTGGCTTTGAAAATCATCGACCAATTTGCTTCCTTGCGTAAGAACAAAATCCTCGATGGCAAGGCCTTTCCGCTTGGCGCTGCTTACTTAAAGTTGCTAGATCATTAATTGACTTTTTGGCTGTCGATGAGCTGTTCTACCACATTTAGAGCGTCCAACAGATCCTGATTTGGCGCGGGATCGTCATTGAGAATAGATTTATAGTAGCGCTCGCTTTCGGTAAGCACTTTCTGTACTGCCTTCTCTCCTTCGTTTTTCTGAAAGACGTCGGCGCTTTGCACGTGCCAATTCATCTGCTTGCTAGCATTGATGAAATTCTCGATTTCCTCCTCCAGCTGCTTGCGGTCCTTCAAGGAGAGAATGGCTTTTCGAAACTGAATGCAGACATTGCGAAAATAGCGATGCGGTTCTTCAGTAGGGCGGCCAGAAAAATTAGTGGGCAAAGGCATGTCTCACTCCTCAACGTTGATTCCTATATAACACATTATTTTTTTAGAGGTAATTGCAAATCTTAAGATTGCAAAAAACTTAACGGATGGCTAGAATCTTCCCCATGTTAAATGAGTTTTATTACTTTCGTCTAAATTCCATATCGACGGCGCTCTAGGCAAATATACGAGACGCATATGGATTTAAAAAATATTCTAAACATCTTCAATCACAGTTTTACGCTGCTCGTCGTGTTCCCGGCGATTGTCTGTTTTGGGATTTATCTGACCTGCAGATTGCGATGCATACAAATTTCCCAGCTCCGCTTTAGCTTTTCCTGCCTGACAAAAAAAGATAAGGACGAAGAGGGAAGCATAAGCCGCTTTGGGGCTCTGGCAGCCGTTTTAGCCGGGAATTTTGGCACGGGGAATATTTCCGGGATGGCGATCGCCCTGTCCATGGGAGGACCGGGTGCCCTCGTTTGGATGTGGGTCATGGCTTTTCTCGGCGCTGTCATTCAATATGCCAGCTGCACGCTAAGCGTCATGTATCGCCGCCGGCTAAAAAACAACGAATATGCTGGTGGGCCCATGTATTACCTGCGCGATGGCCTGGGTTATAAGGGCATGGCTATCTTCTTTTCGATTTTTACACTCTTTGGCTCTATCACGGTTGGCAATTTCGCTCAGATAAACTCTGTCGTGCTCCCGTTGCAAAAAATGGGATTGGATCCCTTATACTGCAGCTTCGCGATAGCCTTGCTTGTCGGGATCGTCATCTTAGGGGGAATCCAGCGCATTGCGCAATTTGCCTCTTACGCAGTCCCTTTTAAAGCCCTGCTTTATTTGGGAACCGCCGGCATCATCCTCGCCCTGCACTGGGAAAAGATCCCCAGTGCCTTTGCCCTTTTGTTCCACAATGTTTTTGATTTTTCCTCAGCAACCGGAGGCGCGCTGGGCATGGGGATCAGCAAAGCCATAACGACCGGCTTTGACCGCGGGCTCTTTGCCACCGATGCCGGAACGGGAATTGTTCCCATCTTGCAGGCAAGCGCCCGCACAAAAAATCCCGTTGTCGATGGATTGGCTACCTTAATCGCGCCGGTAATGGTGATGATCGTCTGCACGATGACAGGTCTAGTCCTCATCGTCACAGGCGCTTGGCAAACCGATCTGCAAAGCACGAACATGGTGACGCACGCCTTTTCCCAAGGTCTAAATTCACCTATGGGCGGATTTATCGTCATCGTTTCGCTCATCCTCTTCGCCTATACCACTATCTTGGCGTGGGCCTACTGCGGCGAAAAAGCGCTCGGCTTTCTCATCGGCCACGAAAAGGGGCGCTACTTCCGCGTTCTTTACATCAGCTTAATTCCGCTGGGTTCCTTAATCCACGTCGACATGATTTGGAGCTTGGCCGATATTGCCATTACAGGAATGCTCGTCATCAATCTGATTGGCATCATCAAGCTCTCCGCGCGCGTCATTGACACCACCCGCGCATTCCACCTCCAAAGCGTAATTTGAGCTTTTTTATTTTTGGTTAGGAGTCCAAAAAACACTTAACCAAAAATACCCATTTGGGGTTCAAATTGAGCAAATGATCCCGAACATCAGAAATCCTTCCCAAAATTTAGTTTTTCGTTCCCAATCTGACAACAAGTCTTCGGAACTTTCTTTGCATCCATGCAATCGCTCGTTCCACCTGCCAACGTTTTTTCTCTAGATAAACAATCCCTATTTTTTGCTTTCCTTTGGAAGTCTTTCTGTAGGGAATAAAAGGAAAGATCTTCATCATCAAAACAGCAACCCGCAAACTCATTGCATCATATCCTTTATCAGCTTCAAGAATGGGAGTCTTTCCTTTGCTTACCAGAGGTT
>DASXPV010000074.1:0-2629 GCA_036493355.1 Rhabdochlamydiaceae bacterium | reverse complement strand
GCAGGACGGTGCTGCTATCGAGCTGAAAGATACGGCAAGCATTGAAACGCAAATACTGGATGGAGGCACAGTAATTCACTCAGACCAGGCGCAAATCCACTATTACGCCGTGATGACCGGTGCTGAAGACCGCTGGAAGGTCCGCGTGCTGGAGAGTGAGCAGTAGAAAAGGATCACCAAGCGAGCGGAAGTCGCGAGATTAGCACTGCATCCGTGTTTTAATAACCGCTGCCGTTCATAAAGCCCTCTACCCCAACCATCGTGAAGAAACTTAGTTGTAGCAAATCGCTAGTTTTGATGCCAAATCTCCCAGTGCCATATGTACTTGGCACCCGCCAAGGGATAGTTGATATATCGCTTGAAATGCTTGTTTCCTAGTGCTTGTTGAAACATTTTCTTTGTTTCTTGCTCGCTTTTCATTTTGAGGATCGTGGCTTCGCCTACTAAACCAGCAAACTGTACGTCTCCTGGGATTTCTAAATGCACTTCAAGTTCGTACCGACCCCACGGGAAATTAACCTCCTTATAAATCTCATCTTTCACCATACTGCCAGGCCCGGAAGGCAGGCTGAATCCGTCTGGATCGACCTCGAATGAAATTTCAAAGCCCACAGCCAGCGCAGCCAGGTCTTTATCGACCAGGTTTTGCGGATCCCCAAGATCAAAAGGCAACTTGATCAGGTAATCCTGCCGTGGCGTTCCATTAGGGCCGTTATAAACGGACCCGCGGGGGGAAAAATTAGGGGCTGAGATGCTTTTTCTTAATCCGGGCTTAGTTGGCTTGTCCTCAAATGCTTCTTCCAGCGCCGCCTGCAGCTCCGGAGTAATGGTCTCACCAGGTTTGGCAACAAAATAAGCCCAGATCGTGCGCTTGATTTGCTTGAACTGGCGGTCAAATTCATACCAGCGCCCGAATTCCTTAGGGTCGCCATTGATCACGTAAAAGAGGCCTCTTTGGGTGAACCGAGCAGTTCCATCCTGGTTTAAAATCACTGTTTCCTGAAGCTTGAACAGGCTATATCCAAAGACCTTGAGTCCGTAAAGAAAGTACGCGGCATCGCTTGGCCTAAGATCGCGCGGCTTACGAAATGGTTTAAGCTGCGAAAGTTTGCCGACAATCCACTCCGATGGTTCTTGGAGACCGATCTGTTCGACCACGGTCCCGATCATTCGTATGCAGGGCCACCAGAAGCGCGGGAACTGCGCAAGTTTGAGAAATGCCACGGAATTTTTTGTGGCCAGCTCCTTGGATGGACTTTGACAAAGCCACACCACAATAAACGTCGTAAACAGGAGGCTGAAAATGGTGTGAGCATGTGGATACCTGTTTAGGCCCATAGGAAGCTCGATTTTCTCGAAGTCGCTTTTAATTGACAGAAATACCACAAGCAGCACAATCATCCATTCGCGGGAATCGTAGAACAATCCTCTTTTCTTGTTAATCTCCTTTATCGCCCGAGAAATTTTGTGATCATCAAAAACATCCGGGTCTTTGTCTCGGAGTTCGGTTACTGCGAGTTCGATTCCTTCCAAAAGGAAATAAACCAGCAGCATCAGACATAACAAAAACACCCACCGAATGGGGTGGGCTGTGTCTGCTGCAATGTTGATCGTCCAGACGTAAATCAGCAAAGCCCCAAACAAGAACCATGAAGGCCCCAGCAAGTTGGTGCGAAAAATCAAAGCAATTACGACTAATAACAGATATATAGCGGCTTGGAGATAAAGCGGCTGGAAAGAGCGTGCATATTGCCAATGTGACGCTAGATTTACTAGCCACGCCCCAGTTACCCAGATGCAAATCGCCAGCCAGAGAGTGGGCGCTGTAGCATTCCTGACAGAAAGCTTTTCTTTTTTTTGGTCTTTCATACTGCACAGTGCGTTGTACTTGCAAATGTGTTGCGGCATTATAAGGTGCAATCGTGCTATGACAAGCAAAATTATTGCCGTAGCCACGGCACACTCGGCAAGTTTTTGCATAGCAATAATCAGTTAAGAGTTGCCTAATCCGTATGGAGTGGCGATTGGATTTAGGCCTAAAAAGCGGGGGGGAAGTTCAATCTCTAAATATCGGTGGGGCGTCGCTGGCATCGAAGGAATCGGATTCGGTGGTCAAAGCAGGCAAGCTTTGAATGAGACGCAGGCAGCGATTCCAGCGCAACAACGCGTCGTCATTGCCTTGCGGGCGAATTTTTTCGGCTTCCTCAAAACAATGCATCGCGTTCTCAAAGCTGGCAAGCAGGGAGTGGGCCGTATGGCCGGCGCGGAGCTGGGCCTTGGCGCGCCGCTCATGCAGGATGCCTTGATAGTAAGAGCGCTCGTATGGGCTGGAAAGTTTCTCAAAGCAAGTCTGGGCTTCATGGAAGCCGTCAGAGAGAGCGCCTTTAAATTGATCAGTGAGGGAGAGGCCCAACTGGCGCAAAGCCATCTGGTTTTCCGGATCGACCGCGAGAATGTCGCGGCAAATGGATTCCGCTTCCTCTGCCTGGTTCAGGTAGCGATAGTGCTGCACTTTCGCCAGCGCCTCTGCAATGCCGTTCTTTGAGATGGTTTTTAATTGGCGTTCCATAGTCCCTGTCGCTTACGCTCCAAACCGCCGGTAAGTCTCATTGTCTCAAAGGTCATCTGC
>DASXPV010000073.1:0-4988 GCA_036493355.1 Rhabdochlamydiaceae bacterium | reverse complement strand
TTTAATACGACTTTGCAAGCTATTTTTTATGCTTTGCAACGACTTAAGATCACAAGAAAAAAAAGACTACGCTTTACAAGGAAAGAAACGAGGAAGTCAGAGCTGAATTTATACAAAAAATAGAGCTCATTCCTCTAGAGAAAAGAGTGTACTTAGATGAGAGTGGGATTAATCAATATCTGCATAGACAGCATGCCAGAGGTTTAAGAGGAACGAAAGTGTTTGGAGAGATATCCGGGAAACGTTTTGGGAGACAAAGTGTCGTTTCAGCTCTGAAGGATAAGAAGTTTTTGGCTCCTATGTGTTTTGAAGGAACTTGTGACACGGACCTATTCAATGTCTGGCTGAAACAGGAGTTACTACCAAGGTTGGTTCCAGGGCAAGTATTGATTCTTGACAATGCGAGTTTTCACAAATCAGTCACGACTCGCAAACTGGTAGAGTCGTATGGGTGCGAAATTGTTTTTCTTCCTCCTTATTTACCGGATCTAAACCCTATCGAAAAATATTGGGCAAATATGAAAACAAAAATACGAGAACTTTTACCTACCGTAGCTACTTTGACTGAAGCTTTCGATGCAGCTATTTTATCAATGTCAATTTAAACGACTATAATCGTGTCAGTAACGAGCGACTCGCGATTCTCTTCTAAGCGTTTGCTAGTCCAAGCGCCCTTTGTCCAATCTCCTTGATGAAGTTTTTGTCCATTTACTGGTTGTGCCATATAACCTCCTTTGGTTAGGTTATTGAAAATGGCAACTTATATCAGGTTCTTTTGGTATACCTATTAATGTTGAAGATTCCTTATTGCAAGAGCACAGTTGTTTATAACATGCGGTCTAATTTCTGATGGTAGATTGGGATTAAGCAGTAGTTTATTCGATGCGTCTAATCCTTCTTGCCATCTTCCTGAAAGCAGTGCGCAGTTAGCAAACTCAATTAGAATAGCGTAATCATAAGTATCATGCTCTACACAATTGTCTAGTGGACGAGATATGGCAAGGGCTTGCTTTGATAGAATATATGCTTTCTCAACGTTTCCAATTTTGCGATTTACAACTGCAGCACGAAATAACGGTTCCGCTCTTGAAGGACGAAAGGCATAAGCTTTAAAAAAGTGATCCAATGCCTCATGATAATCCCCCATTTTCTCTCTGATTTGACCCACGTTGTAAAGGGCGAAAAAAGTTTCTTGTTCATCGCTACTGGGCATAGAAACGCGCTTTTCATAGTTTTTAAGGGCGAGTTCAAGATTTTTAGCAGCCATGTAGCTTTGCGCTAAATAGAACACATAGCGGCTGTTTTCTGGCTCTTTTTTCAAAGCATTTTCAAGAACAGCTGCATCTTTAAGATACTTTTGCGGATCTTGAAAGCGTCCAGAAGGAGCATGATCAACAACAATGGTAGAAATATCTGTAATGAATGCGGAATTTTTAGCGATGTCAGTATTGAGCGATTCATGGAGGACACCAGTCCATTTCCAAGGCAACTGAGTGCTGATAAGGCTTGGGCGAAGGCTTTCAACAGCTCCAATTTGTCTCATAGTAAAAAAATAAGCATCCCTATCTAGGTTTTTGAAAGAAAAATCTCCCTCATATTGGAAATATTCATCTGCATCAATTAGCAATAAATAATCTGCTTTGTTTTTAGCAAGTTCTAGAGCTTCATTTCTATTATGTGCAAAATCTACCCATGCTCTTTCATGAAGTTCCCCAGGAATTCCTTTCATGAAATCCTTAATGATTCTCTGAGTGCCATCCGTAGAACCCGTATCGACAATCACCCAATAATCGATGAGCGGTTTAGCAGAGGTAAGACATTTTTTAATCACATCTTTTTCATTTTTTACAATCATGTTCAAACAAATGCGTTTCTGAGCCCCCTGCAGATTGGAAACAAAAATAATACACATAATAAAAAATTTAAACATCTCAATTTTGTGCCTTGTTTGGACTCAGTCTCTAAAACTTATAACCCAGTCCAGCCCCTATGTTCCAGCCTCCTACTTGCATGCTAAACGATGTAGCATTAGGCGGAAGATGATGCGGACCCTTTACTTTTTTGAAGCTCCAGCTAGAGAAAATATCAAGCACAATCTTCTTAAAGCAGATTAGATTACCAACCTCAATTACGCTGCCAAGACCATAGCGATGCGTTGTTTTATACATGGGATACACGCGATTTATTGTCTCGACAAAATAGTACTTACCAGCAGCTCCAGCATAAAGACCATAGTATCGGTTAAATAAATAAATATATTTAAGCCCAAGAGTAATAGGGACTATAGTGATATGTACTGAACGGTCAATGCCTATCATCCTGCCGTCTTTGGAAAAATAATCCACTCCACCCCAAATATTCCATCTTTTCCAGACTGGTATTGTAGTTTCCAGACTATAATTAACCCCTCCATGAGTTAATTTTCTAAATGTTTTAGAAAAAGGTCTAAAATAGCTTGCACGAAATTCAAGAATTGCCGGGCTCGTTGTAAGACTGGTACCCGAGCAACTTGAACAATGGGTTGTCGACTGCGTCGGCTTAGCCTCAACATGTTGGTCTTCGCTCATGTCTTGCCCCTCAGCAATGCTCTTATCCTCAAGACACACATTTTGAGGCACCTCCTTGTCGAATTCCCGATTTTTCAGGCTGTCCGAAGGCAATGCTAGGACTTTTTCTGCAGTACAAATAGAATGAGCATAGAGGCTAAATACGGTGACTACACTCAAATAGATATACCGAAAATGGCCACAAAGTTGGAAATTTTTCATGAAGGACCTACGTGCACTTGGCCTGAACTGATTTGCGCATTGGAAGAATAAGCGACGACATCATAAATATAGACTTGGCTAGGATCAATAGCAGTGTCTAAATAATGCGTCGCATGGGTGTCCTGTGAAAGAAGAACGCCATTGCGGAAAATCTTATAAAAGCTTGCTCCTGGAAATGCGTTCCAAGATAGTTGGTAATAGGTAAATCGTATCCCAAAGCCTCGAGCGTGTTTTACAGCCGCCGTGATTATTAAAGGCTTCGGGGTGAGTGCAATAGAAAGAGGAAACGCTCCTACTGTAACTGTCGCGATAACGGTATTTGTTGCCGTATCGATCACAGAGAGGTTACTTGAGCCTCTATTTGCAACATACACTCTTGCATTATCGGATAGAATTGCGTTGAACCGATGTGTGCTGCCTGTTAAGGTTCCCACTGGAATTGTTGCTATAACGGTATTTGTTGCTACACTGATCACAGAGACATTACCCGAGTTTACATTTGCGACATAAACTCTTGATCCATCGGGCGTAATAGTAAGGGCTTCAGGCAACGCACCTACACCCACTGTTGCTATAACGGTATTTGTTGCTACATCGATTACTGCGACGTCAAGCCCGCCTCTATCTACGACGTAAACTCTTGTTCCATCGGGCGTAATAGCAATGGCTACAGGTGACGAACCAATGCCCACTGTTGCTATAGAGGTATTGGTTGCTGTATTGATCACGGAGACAGTCCCATCGTTGAAATTTCCAACATAGACTTTTGCGCCATTGGGTGTACTTGCAATGGGTATAGGGCCAGCTCCTACTGTCACTGTCGTTATAACGGTATTTGTTGTCGTATCGATCACAGAGACGTTATTGCTGTTTTGATTGACCACATAGACCCTCGCACCATTGGGTGTAACTACAAGGAATTGAGGGAGGGTTCCTAGCGCTCCTACGGGAATTAGCGCTATAGCGGTATTTGTTGTCGTATCGATCACGGAGACGTTATCCGAAAAACCATTTTCGACATAGACGCGCGTGCTATCGGGTGTGATTGCAAAGGCATCAGGGAAGTCCCCCAATACGATTGCAACTGTCGCTATAATGGTATTTGTCGCTGTATCGATCACAGAGACAGTCTCGTCGGGTCCATTTCCGACATAGACCTTAGTGCCATCAGGCGTGATGGCAAGGACTTGAGGCGCTCCTCCTACTAAATATGTCGGTGTAATTGTTGCTATCACGGTATTTGTTGTCGTATCGATCACCGAGATGTTGTGTGAATCTCTATTTGCGACATAGACTGCAGGTACTGCAGCGCTTAAAAAGACATGAAGAAATAAAAAAAGTAACAGGATGAAAAAAACAATTGAGCCTTTTATACCGAAAGAACCTGAACAACTGGCTTTCGGCTGCGTCGGTTTAGTCTCAAAATTTTTGTCTTCGCTCATGAACTATCCCAGAATTCTAAATAAATATTTGATTTATTCGAGATATACCTGAACTTTGGATTTATTGTCTAGTCGACTTTGCACAATTTTATATAGAGAGGGAATTGCAAAACTAAAAAACAAAGGCTTTTTTCGGAAGTTTGCTAAGCAGAGCTTAAGCTGCACCCGAAAAAAGCCTTTGTTCTTTTAGCTCTGTAACTCGCTCTTGTTTTCGTCACATCTCTGTTAGAATAAAACCCTTGTATTTGGTATATTTGTCCTCGCAAAAAAACAAAAACAAGGGGCCTTCTCTAATGAGCCGACTGACAACAATTTTATAGTGATTTAAAAATTTATTGATAATCAGTGTGCTGCTTCCGACAAAATTTTATGGGGAGAGCAGATGGCCAAACCTTATTCAGTAGATTTACGTAAAAGAGAGCTTGAATACATTGATGAAACGGCAGACAAGACAAAGGCGAGTCAGCTTTTCAAGATGGGAATTGCCACAATTTATCGTTGGATAGCTCGCAAAAAACAAAGCGGAAACGTAGAACCTTCTCCAAAGAAAGACTATAAGAAAAAGATCGACGATCAGAAACTAATCGCATACGTAGAGAAAAACCCGGACTATTTCTTGTCAGAAATAGCAACTCATTTTAATACGACTTTGCAAGCTATTTTTTATGCTTTGCAACGACTTAAGATCACAAGAAAAAAAAGACTACGCTTTACAAGGAAAGAAACGAGGAAGTCAGAGCTGAATTTATACAAAAAATAGAGCTCATTCCTCTAGAGA
>DASXPV010000072.1:0-8410 GCA_036493355.1 Rhabdochlamydiaceae bacterium | reverse complement strand
ATGCCACCCCAAATCCCCCTTCGTCCTGGCAAGTGAGGTTCCAGTAAATTCCAAACTCTGTCGGATATATCATGTCTTCTGTGCGCTTCCATAGATGCTCCCTTGGTGAGCATGAGAGGATACCACACTTAAATATTTTTTATCTCGTGACGACATTATCTAACGTGTTTGTCGAAATTTGAACAATCACACAGTAGCTCTTCAGTTGTGAGCATTGACTGCCCCCTCGCCAAATTTACAAAATCCAGATATAATAAGTAGATGTCTCTGCTTTTTAACTGCCAGTCCCTAAGTAAGGCGTTTAATATGCGCCTGCTTTTTCAGGATTTATCTCTTAGCATTTTCTCTGGGGATCGGATTGGCTTAATCGGACCGAACGGTTCTGGAAAATCAACTCTCTTGAAAATCTTCGCTGGAATTGAAAAAGCGGATGAAGGGATTCTCTCTAGCAGGCGCGATTTGAGGATTGGCTATGTTCCTCAATCATGCGAGTTTCCCGATGCGCCTCCTAAATCTATTCTCATAAAAGCCCTTGAGAACGATTTAGAAATCCCCGACTACGAGAAGGAAAGGCTCGCTGAAACGTGGCTGAGTAAACTGGGACTTAAGGGAACAGAACCTTCTGCTAAGTTCCTTTCAGGAGGATGGAAAAAACGACTGAGTATCGCTCAAGAGTTGATCTGCTGTCCCGAGCTGCTCCTTCTTGATGAACCGACCAATCATCTTGATCTAGAGGGAATCCTTTGGCTAGAGAAATTTCTTTCCCGAGAAGCTCCTACCTATCTTTTGGTTAGCCATGATCGCTATTTTCTTCAACATGCCACCAATCGGATTATCGAACTCGACCGCGCGTATCCCAAAGGAGTATTTGCCATTGAAGGCGACTATGCTCATTTCCTCTCTCTCAAAGAAGATTTTTTAGCGGGGCAACTTGAACAAGAGCGCTCGCTAGCTTCAAAAGCACGGAGAGAAACAGAGTGGCTCCATCAGTCTCCTAAAGCCCGCACATCCAAATCCAAATCACGTGTAGGCCAGACTCATGAACTTCTACAAGACCTTTCTCATATTCAAGAAAGAAATCGGCAAAAACGGGCAGATATCGATTTTTCTGCCACAGAGCGTGAAACGCGCAAACTCCTTGTAGCAAAAAACCTTTCCAAAAAAGTGGATAACCTAACGCTTTTCCGTCACTTAGATTTTACCCTTTCACCCGGCACGCGAATCGGACTGATGGGGCCGAATGGATCGGGAAAAACCACCCTCTTGCGCATGCTCACCGGCGAAATTTTTCCTGATCAAGGAACCATCAAGAAAGCAGATCCGCTTCAAATTGTCTATTTTGACCAGCACCGCGCCCAGCTTCCCAATGGGATCTCTTTACGCCAAGCGCTCTCGCCAAATGGGGATTTTGTCTTTTTCCGAGGACAGCAGGTACATGTCAATGGCTGGTGTAAGCGTTTTCTCTTTTCGCCCGACCTTCTTGACATGCCGATTAGCAAGCTTTCAGGAGGAGAGCGCGCGCGGATTTCGATCGCCCACCTCATGTTACAGCCTGCTGATCTTTTGCTTCTCGACGAACCCACTAATGACCTCGACATCCCCACTTTGGAAACTTTAGAAGAAAGTCTCCTTGATTTTCCTGGGGCCGTTGTTCTTATCACGCACGATCGATACATGCTCGACCGAGTTTGTAATACACTCTTGATCCTGGGAGATCCCGATCGAGCAACTCTCTTCGCCGATTACTCCCAATGGGAGGCCTCCTTAAAAGCGCCTCTTCTTCAAGAAAAGTCCAAAGAATCCAAACAAGCGCGTTCCGTTCCTAAACCTAAACTTTCCTATACAGAAAAAAAAGAATATGAAGAAATCGAAGGAAAGATCCTAAAACTAGAAGAAGAGGTGCGGGCGCTTAATCATCAGCTGGAAGAGCCCAACATGGCACAGAATTCCCTGCGGCTCTCAGAAATTTGCACCGCCATCGCTCTGGCAGAAACGCAAATCGAACAGCTCTACCTGCGCTGGCAACACCTGGGTCAGTTCTTAAAGTAATAACCCAACTTGCCCCCTATCCTCCCTTAGACGCGTACGTGAGACAAGTAAGATGCAAGATTCGTGAGGAAGCCAAGGTAGTTCACCTTGGCAACGAACGAAGCGCAGCAGATTGCCTGTCGCAGCTCGCGAATAAGGGAGTAAGAGCGACAAAAAACGAACCCCATAATAAACTCTTAAGTTACACAACAAAGGAGTCTTTATGGAGTTACAAATCATTGCCTTTTATTTTTTCGCAGATGGGCTCTTAAAAGCAAGGCATCTTTACGATGATCCTCAAGCTAAAATGGCCAATGCAGAAATAATCACCACTGTTTTAACATACGTCACTATTTCCCAAACACATTCACGCAGTCACAGGAAGAGAATGTGCATTAAAGGTGTTTTCATTTATTTTGGCTTACTCTTTGCATTTGTTATAGTAATTTAAAACAATATTGAGAAAATCTCCCGCGTCGGCTTTGCAGAAAATTTTTCGTCTTCGCTCGCGCCTTGTACTCGTACAATGGTCGCTTGCTCCAGACAAAAAATTTTCGCAGCCTCCCTGCATATTTTTCTCAATCTTGTTTTAAATCACTATACTTTAAAGCTTATTGCCTGAGAAGCTGGCTGCAACGCACGATCTACTGCGCTTCTCTCTTCGCCAAGGTGAACTACCTTGGCCTTGTCGAGAATCTTGTATCTCATACGTTTCGCTCAGCTCTCAGGCAAGATAGGGGGCAAGTTGGGTTAATACCAATTCCGAAAAACACAGAAATCTTACTTCGAGGACCAGCCCTCTTTTAGCAGAGGGATTGCATAGTCCAAAAATGAATTCAAATCGGAATGCTGAGAAGTGAGAATGTCTGAGCGCCTATTTAACAATTCCGCGGTACCTTTAAATAGAAAACCAAACAACTGTTTGAGTTTGTTCACCTTTACTCGCATCGATACTTCCAGAGGGATTTCTGCGACATACACATCCAGATAGCGCTTAAGATCGTTCCATTGGGGAATGTAAGACTTTCCCGCAAAGTGAGCTCGAATCTCATGGAAGAGGAACGGATTGATGACGCTTCCCCTTCCGATCATGAGGGCATCGCATTTTGTCGTCCTTAACATGTCTAGGGCGTTTTGCACACTTAGAATATCGCCATTTCCAACAAGAGGGATTTTAAGGATTGATTTCGCTTCGGTGATTAGATCCCATCTGGCAGGCGGGCCATATCCCTCGATTTTTGTTCGTGGATGCAGGGTGATATATTGAGCACCACTCTCTTGCCCAGCTAGCAAATTCTCTTTAAATAAAGTAATATTCTCATAGCCTGAACGCATTTTCACGGTGACAGGAATGGAAACGGCCTTCACAACCGATTGAGCCACTTGATACAGAAACTCTGGATCTTTTAGCAGGCTGGAACCAGCTCCACGCCCCGTTACTGTGTTAGAAGGACAGCCACAGTTTAAATCAATCCGTGGAGCGCCTCGATTTTCCATTTCTTGGGCCATTTTTCCCATCAAATCGGGATCGGACCCCATCAATTGGGCGGCTAGGGGAATCGGAGCGATTTCATTGGCATAATATTCAACTGCTAAACTTTTTACATGGGCGTTCTTTGGAACTCGAAGAAAGTCCCTCACTGCTTCATCAAATCCGCCGATGGAAGCCATAGCCTTGCGAAAACACCGGTCTCCTACCCCTTCCATCGGAGCAAGAAGAAGAAAAGGACAACCATTTGGATCTTTAGGAAGAAGGGACATTAATTTGTACAATTGTTTATTTTTTAGAATTGTCAGCTAAATTTTAGATGATTTTGACATTAGAAAAAAGATCCAAATAGCAGAGAGAAAAAGATGACTGCTATGAAAAATAACTTCGCATGTGCTACTTTGAGTAAGCAAAAAAAATTCTAGAAATCATACTGCATTCCAACTCGAATCCCTTGAAAGCTGAGATTGCCTTGATTTCGTATAGGGACGCTAGAAATAGAGTCTTGGCCTCGAAAGTAAAAAGTGTAAAAAAGCTCATTTTGGTTCAGCCATTGAGAAAGTTCATAAGCAATATGAATGCGCAGATGTGATAGGTTGTGCTGGAAAAAGCGCTCCCACCCTAATCCAATAGCCTCTTCAAAAGCAAGGCGTACCCTCCAAAAATTTTCTGTTGCTTTGAAATCTAAAGGCATAGGAGGAATGTCTCCTTCTCCTAACCCTTGATCGTTGAGGTTTTTCATCAGAATTTTAAATTTGCCATAAACAAGATTCCCAAAAAATTGGGAGAAAAGGTACCAATTTTTTCTTAATTTACAAACGATTTCCCCGCCGGTTCTTATTCCAAAGGCGCTAAAATCATTTTTGCCCTTGAATGTGACATTCCGTGAAAAAGGGGTTGCGTCTTCGGCAAGAACAAAAACGCTTTTATATTTTGCCTTGTAATCTTGGTCGATCCATGCTGCTCGAAAACCGAAAAATGGCGTGAGGAGAAATCTCTTGCTTAAGGATACCTGTTTACAGAGGCCAAGATCCAGAGTGTCGTAGTGTAAATGCCAATGCGCAGATGCATGTGATGCCCCGAATCGCAGCTCAAAGAGGAGATTAACCCAAGGTGAGATAATCGTATTGACGTTACCCACTTGTGATTCAATTCCTTTAGTAGAAGATGTGCCATGAGCATGATTGTGAATATGTGTCCAATTAAGTTGAAGTGTCCAATCATCCAACTCTTTAAAAGCGTAAGCCGCACCTATGCAAAATCCGGGATCCCATTGGAAATCCAGATCCAACAATTTCGTCTTTGTTTTTGAGGATTGCCCAATCACTGGTGTTGCAATGAATTTTGTTCCATATTCCAAGCCATCTTCATCAGCTTTCCAATAGAGGAAATCAAAAAAGAAGTTAAAATTTTTATGAGATTCTTCAACAGAAGGATATAAAGGCCTATTTTGCTTTTCTTGCTCAGGCTGTGTTTGATCAACTGGATCAAAAAATGATACAGAAGCAAAGCAAAGAGTTTGGGTGAAGAGCATAGCAGGAACGGTAAAAGACATTGTCCAAAAATTGTGAAAGTGTTTTCTTGTAGAAGGTCGCATTTTTCAACTCTTATTGAAGTCACAAAAAGAAACGATTTAGTCATTGTTAAATTTTATTTTCAATCAAAAATTGTTCGACAAAACCTTCCCAGCCAGGGGATATAATTGATGTGACGTAAATCTCTCAGTACAAACCTTATGAAAACGATGATGGACTACAAGGAGTGTCCAACCAATTGGAGGAGGAGAGAGGCGTACAGAACTTTTAATTGGAAAAATCTCAAAATTTCCGCTATTCTTCTTGCATCGGGAGGGCTGGCATGAGGAATTATTTTATCATATTTCTGATTCTCCTTTTGTCGGGACAGTTGTTTAGCTTGGAGGCGCATTCTCAACAAACAACATTGTATCTTGTAAGACATGGACAGACTGATTGGAATGTTCAAGGGAAACTGCAAGGTCATGCAGACATCCCTTTAAACAAAGCAGGTAGGGCAGAAGCTGTTGGACTAAGTGAGAAGATCAGTGAAATTGATTTTGACATTTGTTTTTCATCGGATCTCCAGCGTGCGATTGAGACCGCACGCATTCTTGGTGCTACTCGTCCTCTTACCATTAAGACGGTTCCTGCCTTGCGCGAGCGTAACTTTGGGCTCTGGGAAGGCCGATTGTTTTCAGAACTTTTGGAATATGAGAAAGGGGGCCAGCCTTTCCCGAATATAGAAAGTGACGGAGAGATACAGAAAAGAATCTTTCCCCTTTTAAATGAAATTGCGAGTAGTTACCCAGGTGCCACTGTCCTCATTGTTACTCATGGAGGGGTGATTAGAAGTCTTGTTGCTCATTTGCTGAATATCGATTCCTCTTCAATACTCAGTATTCAAATGAAAACCATGGCAACTCTACAGCTTGTCGCTTCTAATGGACAGTACGAAATCCGAGAGATGACGGACATTCAAATCCATGCCGATGGTAAGTATGGCAACTAGTGGGTAATTGAGCTTTACACAGCTAAATTTTAGGTGTGCATTTTTTGTCGTACATCACTAAAAAAAGTTTCACGCATGAAAGTGAAACTTTAATTTGGATTGGAAGTAAGAGACGCGTTCAAAACTTTCGCTTGGAGACAATTTAGGTATGAGGTATTTTCTACTTCACAGCAAAAAATAAATAAGAAGGTGGTTTTTGAAAATTAAAAATTTCAACTGGGGTCCTGCTCTATACATTCTAGGGTATCACTTATTATTGCTTATAGCTTTGCCTATATATTTTTTTTATTTTACTCCTTCTTGGCAAATCGTTGTTTCTTCGGTGGTTTTGCTCTATTTAACCGGATTCAGTATAACAGCTGGTTATCATCGTCTATATTCTCATTCAACATACAAAATACACCCTGTTATTGAAGTAATATTATTGTTTTTTTCCACTATGGGTACACAAGGAAGCGTGCTGCGCTGGGCCTTTGACCACCGCCAACATCATGCCCATGTCGATACTGACCGTGATCCCTATTCCATCAAAAAAGGCTTCTGGTATGCGCATTTTCTTTGGCTCCTAGAAAAACCCAAACAAATTGAGAACAAAGTCGTTGCTGACTTGCTTAGGAAGCCGCTCATCTGTTTTCAGCATCGGTTTTATACTTTTTTAATGCTTTTAACAAATGGGTTGACCTTTTTATTTATCGGCTGGTGCTTTAGCGATTATCTCGGGGCTTTCCTTTTCGTCTGGTTTGTACGGTTGTTTTTTCTCCATCATTTTACCTGGTTTATCAATTCTCTAGCCCATACCTGGGGCGCTCGTACATTTTGTCAGGAACTCTCAGCTGTAGATAACTATCTGATTTCTATGCTTACTTTTGGAGAGGGTTATCACAATTATCATCACACCTTTTGCTATGATTATCGCAATGGTGTCCGCTGGTATCACTTCGATCCGACAAAATGGCTAATTTGGACACTGAGTAAGCTTGGATTGGCTTATCAGTTAAAAAAAAATCAACACCATTTCATTGAAAAAAGATTAATTCTTGAGCGAAAACAGCTTCTTTTAGATGGAATCCATTCTTCTTTTAGTGACTATAAAAAAATATGGGAAGAGAAGGTCATAATACTTACTGAAAGCATACTTGACAAACTGCAACAGGTCAGGCAAGTAAAGGAGCAGTATCTCCTACTTAAAAGAAGTAAAGAGAGAGAAAAAAAAGCCTTGTCTGAATTGAGTCTTCAGATCAAAACAATCAAAAATGGACTTAAGGTAGAGTACAAGCGCTGCAAGATTCTTTCGCATCAAATAATGACTTTTTTTCCTTCTTTGCCAGATCCAAGTCAGTCCTTAGTACCAGATCCAAATCAGTACTTAGTATTAGATACCGAGGCATAAGAGTCTGTTGTTGAAAATTTATAGTCCGCTTTTTGCGCCTTTTCCTCTAAAATTAACTTCTTTTCCTTCGCCTAGTTAATTAACTATGTCGTGCGGAAAAGAAGTTAATTTTAGAGGAAAATCCATCAAAATTCGAACTATAAATTTTCAACGACAGTCTCTAAGAAACAGGCCGGGGATCTTCTGGTTTGTGTGATGGAGATGGAGAGACGCATTATGATTGAGAAAATCTTTTTTTTCCTCTTATTGATTGATAGCATCGGATGTAATCTAGTCGTATGGTTTGGAGATAAGTGGTATATAAAACACTTTCGATGGCTTTCTCGATTTTTTCCTCCAGCTAGAGGGTGGTCATTGTTTTATCTATTGTTGATTTTATGGATAGGAACGTTAGTGTATCGTGCGCACTAAAAGACAATTTTTTTGCTTGCGGTATGCCAATCCTTTTCTAAAGGGGAAACGCATTTAGAACTTTTGACTGGACAAAACAGGGATTTTCCTTGTGGTGGACCATAAAATATACTCATTGAATTATCATTCCCTTTAATTCAGCAAACATTTAGATGAAAATTAGAGTAATTATACTCCTTTCGTGAACCTATCCCGATAATGCAGGAAAAATTTTAGTTTGTTATTCTTCTTTGTCTCGGGTTTAGGAGATAAAGATGACTAGATTTAATGGGTTAACAGATAACCAATGGGGATTGATCGAAGGATTTTTTCCAGAGCCTGTAAAAAGGGAAAAGGGAAAACCTCATACACCATGGAGAATCGTTGTAAACACGATCTTGTGGATTTTAACGACAGGCTCAAGATGGTGTGATGTTCCCATTGGAACACAATGGGCATCTCGCTCAGCATCTCACAGATGGCTTGGTTATTGGAAAGAGACGGGTCGTTTAAGACAGTTATTAGAAGGTTTGCAGGAGATAGCCCATGTTGCAAAAATGATAGACTGGGATAGGCTGAGCGTAGAT
>DASXPV010000071.1:0-2423 GCA_036493355.1 Rhabdochlamydiaceae bacterium | reverse complement strand
CCACTTTCCAGCACCGGCTGTCCGGGCAAGAACATTTTGGTGTGCTGGCTGGGCTTGCGGCGATGGCTCCGCTCTTTGTCTCGGCCGGACATCAGGGCCCAATTGAATTTCTTACGCGCAGGGGTTCTGGATAATTGGGTGGCGTGCATTTTTTGTATAGTAACAGGCACTCGGGATTCTTGCCTCGCAAAATAAACTTTTTTCTCAAGCTTATCGGTTAAAACAATACGGTTGCCGCCAAGCACCCGAATATGCGAGGTGCAGGCGACTGCCGAGCAACACCCATTCGACGAGGCCCAACTCAAGAAAATGGTGGGATTTACGCCGCTGTGGCATTGAGCCGTCGATCGCTAAGCAGAGAACGATCCTGGCCCAGTTGCCATTACGGGCAATAGAGACACTTATAGGGGAGGAAACATTTGGCAAAACTTTTCATTGGCGAGCATGATAGCCGCTGACTCGCCACCATCCTCAAGCGCAAACTCCTTCGCCGCATATTCCATGTCGAAGCGTGCTGGATCTAAGTGCGGTCGGAGAACATCCTTTAACTGTTCCCCGATAAGCCGGATATCGATATGCGATTCCTCTTTTTCTTTTTCGTATCCAATACAGAGTGCGACTGGCGATTCCAGCAATGCTTTCATCAGGGGTAACTCGTCACCGAAAACGGGGTAACAATACCGCATCCCCGGCCTTGGAGCCTCATCATCCTTCCGGCATTTGAAACGCGCTTCATGTAACTTTTGATTTGGATCCACTTTGTTGCGACTTAAGAACAAGATCACGGGCTGCCCAGTCAAGAAAATGGCTCGCTTAAAAAGCATATTCGCATGGCTACCAACATGTGGCCCCCTGAATTCCTCAATCTTATGGGTGGTGTCCCAACCTGATGCGGTTGCGAGAATGATCTTTTTGTCCTCTCCTGAGTTCAACAAGGTAATGAATTCTTTAATTGCTTCTTGTTCTTCAGCGTACAGTGTCTTCCGTGGCTTGACTGGTGGATTTTGGTATGCTGCCAAACATCGCTTGGTAAAAATTGCGCCGTATGGATCCGTCGGATCAGGTGCGACCTGCGGCTTGCGTTGAATTTCCCCGTCAACAAATAAGAGCAGCTGCAATAACGCTAAGGCATTATTGGTTGCAATTTTCCATTCTTTTGGACGCCCCTCTTTTTTCCGCTTTTCAAATGATTCGGAAACATATACCAAACTCGAACCAGATTCCAAAAAAACACTCGTGTGTGTCTTTCTCTCCAACTGGCTTATCATAGAATCCCAAAACATCTCCGCTGCCGCTTTCTTTGCACCGCTTTCTTTGAGAATCCGGCTTCCTACATCGTGAAAACCTACTACTCGATCCATTATACGTTTCAGAAATGGATTATCTTGAAGTGCCCCTGCTACTTTCGCTTCCTTAGTCTCTGCTCTTATCCAACCGGGAAAGGGGAGCAGCTGTCTACTGCTTATTACTTCGTTGAGGGCATTCAGCACATGCACATCAATCTTGGACATCTCTTGGTTTGGGTAAAACTTACACACACTTTTGCTTTGCAGCTCTTTCCGGAACCGCTCATAATGCTTTTTTTCCTCTTTGCTCCGCGGCTCTTTCTCTTTCGACCAAGCCTCATCGACTGCTGCCTCCTCCAACAGAAAAGAAATCACAGGCCGCTTTGCATCTCTACTCTGTGTATACTCCCACTCGGTAAAACCGATTGTTTCATTCTTTAATATTGTTCCGTATCTGTGTCCAAGAATAATGACGTGAACATCGCAAAGCGCCAGCTTGTCGGCGATCATTTCAAGCGTCGGCTGTGCAGCAGATGCCCAGAGTTCCATTCCATCTGGGATATGCCCAGCTCCCAAAATGGCTTGCTGGATTTGAAGGCGGATGGCCTCAAGGTCTCTTTTGGGTGAACCTAAAAATACGCTCAGCTTGACGGGATCACCAGAACTCTTTCTCATGCTCATGCTCGATCTTCCTTGGCCGTGAATTTTATCTGATCCGAGAACCCAGATTTAAGAAATGTGGAGCGTTGTCGACTTCGCAATAAGAATAGCCCCCACTGCTTCAGACGCCTAGACTCTGATATAATTTTTTTCCTTTTTAGCTCTGCTAGCCAACCTTTGGCATCTATGGTCATCTAATTACTGGTTTGTTATCATTTCGGCATGAAACTTACGCCCGGAAAACTCGCCGGAATGAAAGCGGTCTCTGACAAACGCGGCGTAATCGCCGCCGCCGCCATGGATCAGCGTGGATCGTTGCAGAAGGCCCTGGCCAAAGAAAAAGGCGCGGATGTAAGTTCGTCGATGCTTGAGGAGTTCAAGTCGATCGTCACGGAAGTTCTGACGCCGCACGCCAGCGCTATCCTCCTTGATCCCGAGTTCGGCTTACCGGCTTCCAAACGTCGCTCCAAGAATGCC
>DASXPV010000070.1:0-58587 GCA_036493355.1 Rhabdochlamydiaceae bacterium | reverse complement strand
AAAATCTCCCGCGTCGGCTTTGCAGAAAATTTTTCGTCTTCGCTCGCGCCTTGTACTCGTACAATGGTCGCTCGCTCCAGACAAAAAATTTTCGCAGCCTCCTTGCATATTTTTCTCAATCTTGTTTTAAATCACTATACTTTCGATAAATAGCAAAGTGTTAGGTCAAAAGAATTGTATTACCTGTAATTTTTTTTAAAATCCTTGCTTCAGGCCAATTTTTGAATTTACATGTATATACAAACTCGGAAAGCACCTATAACAGTCAAAAACACGGACGGAAATGGAAAAGCACTTTTCGGCTAGGCCTCGACTTAATTCGCCGGGTCCTATTTAGAGGGGATGAATCCTTTCTCCAGGAATTGGCCGTCTTTCCCTATTTAGGCGTTGCTGACAAAGGAGCTGCTATACGAATTTTTTGTCGTGTACAGAGTCTCCCCATGCCCGGCTTTTCCTAATCCTCTTATTTAGAGCATCTTATGTCTTTATCCAAATCACACACAATCAATCACTTAAATTAATAAACTTTTAATTATTATTTAATAATTTCATTATTAGTTACTTAAATTTTTTTATTTAAAAATTATTAAAATTTTAATATAATAATAGTGCAAGCACAAAGCAACGTGCACAAAATTTTAACAAAAGGAAATCCTATGGCAACAATACTAGCATCTTATACCAGGTTGCCGCCTCCGTCTTCTGAAGTGACGGATACGGGTACGACGGTCGCCGACCCAACAGCTCAGAAAATTGACGAAATGAGTAGACTAATCATATCCCCTGGCGTTAGGACGGGTTTAGTTTCCGCAGCCAGCGCGAGATGGTGTTTATTTAATACACCAGGAGACTATCTAGGACATAGATTTGCCCATTGTCCCGGCGTTGAACCCCTTCAATCCGTTGCAAACAATGCATCGGCCGATATTAGTATTGTCAATGCGTTTTGCGCTATTGCTGTGGTTGAAAGCGACATTCCTTCCGCAAAGGAGCATTTGACCAACGGCAATACTACAGCTGCAACAGGAGATGTGCTGCTTGGAGGTATTCATGCTTCTCAAGCGGAAATCGGATTCAGTAGACTCGTAGAAGTTCCTGCTAAAGTTTTCAACGCCTTTTCAGCCAATACCAACCCTGTTTTAACGCAAGTGAGCTCTGTCACCACGAAAACGAGCAAGTGGGGCTTTATAATTATGTTTGCATTTATCGCCGCATGGGCTGGTTGGCAATTAGGAAGAGCTTGTGGTTTTTATAAAGAATATGAAAACGAAAAAGCAAAACCTGGTAACGACAGTCTCACACTATCTAAATTTGCAGAAGACTATGTGAACCCCGCCAAAATTATAGATAGCCTCATTCCCAATAATGAACCAAACAGCAGTTTTCACATAAATGGACAGAGCAGAAGAAATAACAAAGAGCTCCCTGCAGATACGTTCGAAAATTTCGAGACATTAGTTCGTGAATTTCCGGAATTGGCTCCTTTAAAGGATCACTATCCACTGATTCAGAGAACGCTCAACGATAAGATCTTGAGCATGCAATTTCAATCAATTCAAAATCGTGATGATTATAAACTTGGCATATTACTGCAACTTAAAGACCTGATTCCCACCCGGGAAGAAAACGTAGAGCAGGCTTTGGGAAGCGATGCCCTATCTGGTGCCAAAAAGACAGCGGCAGATTCCGTGGATTTCGATGCTTGCTATAAGGAAACAAGAAATAAATATTTTATTACCTTTGCTATAGGACTACTCGGGATTGTTTTTTCTGCTCTCTTGTTCACTGTTATTTTTGAACTTCCCTACGGGTACGAGATTTTCTTAGGGATCGCCGTGGCAACTTCTCTATCCTGGCTCATTTGGGATCACAAATGCGCCAATGCTTATAAGGGCCCTAAAGGGCGCTGGGATAATGTGTTTACCGTCACAGCGGTTGTTTTGAGCCTTTTAGCCATTGTGGGAACAACAACCTATTACTTAATGAATCCTGGATCCTCCGATATAGTTTTCGGTCTTTCCATAGGCTTGGATGCACTGGTGCTCCTTAAGGTCTTCATGGTCTATCAAAGATCTAAAAAAGCTGAACAAGAATATCTAGAACAGCAGGAAAGAAATACTAAAGCAGCAACAGACAGCTCTGCGGCTCTAGTAGCGCAACATCAGCTAAAACGCGAACATCAGGAACGCCTTGCTAAAAAAGCGGCGGATACTTCTTCAACCCCAGAACAGCTACCCGCAGGCTCCCTTACCCCAGAACAGCTACCCGCAGGCTCCCTTTTGGATCTTTATGAAGAACCCGCATAGTAAAATAATTATTTCAAATCTTTAGACAGGGCACCCCGCCCTGTCTTTTTTTTTACCCAAAAGCTCCTACTTCTTAATGTGCCCAGGTCCTTTCGCGCATGCGCGCTCACATTACTAAATATAAATTTTTAATTCACTCTAAACTAAAAAATTTAGTTAAACTAAAAGCTTAATTGTTATTATTTGAAATTAAAACAGACAGCGCATTCCCACTTCATAGACACCATCTAGATAAATATAAATTTTTAATTAGCATTAAACTAAAAAATTAAATTAGTTAAACGCGTTTAATTTATTATTATTTGAAATTAAAAATGAATAATGGTAACATTATTAATTAAAAAGGATTAGACAATGACAGCTTTAAGTTCTGTTAATTCGCAAGCGCAAAGTCAAGTATTTTCTCCGACTGTGCGCAATGGGAATAAAACATATGCCATCTCGCTATCGCGCAAGGATTCACAAGGAATAACGCACGCGGTTTCACTACAGCATTTGGATGCTGCTGCGAAAGAGAAAATCGCTGAATTAATTTCAGGGCTATTCCAAGAGCACATAGGCAAAGCTCAGGAAGATCGCATCACCGCGGAGCCAACGCATGTAAACAACCGAGGGTTTTATTTTAATACCCAATGCCAATCCCATGATTTTCGCGTCAAAGATAACAATTTAGCAACTAACGTATCTCAGCTGGCGCCTCCTGACCGTCCCCTGACACCTGATGCCGTAAAAGCGCAACACGTATGGAACGCTTTAGCACATCTTCTTCGATCGGAGCAGGTAACGACCACCGCTGCCACCTCTCTTCCAGATCCCCTGTCATCCCCTCCTCTCGCTTCTCCGCCGCAAACATACCCTACAAGCCAGGGATCCAGCGCGCCAATCTCTTCTACCCCAACGGCGCCAGAGAGTTCATCCCCCATGCTCAATTTCTCCAACCTACCTACGACCTCAAGCCCAAATATCCAGCCGGATGCGCCTCTTCCTCTCACGCATCCAAGCATCGCGCAGACGAGACTAGCTGCAATCCGTCAGCTGGCACAAAGGATATGCTACGAATACTACCATGCATCCCCTACTCGGGCCAAGAGTGAACGAGATAACTGCGTTGACGAACTAATCAACACGCTCCTGGATCAACAAATGTATACGAAGGAAATGCTCGAGCTGATATGGAAGCGCATACCAAGCTCTCTATTGCAGAGTCAATACATTCCTCTTCAACTCACTGATGTAAATCGAGACCTTTTCGTAGCAACCCTAGCTCAGTGGCTGCAACTGCATAAATAGAATTTTAATTTACACAAAGCACAATGAGCCTTTCTCAGTACTAAATTTTTTTCTTAATTCATTTTCCCATTGCAGACACACTCTTTTTGCGCAAGCACCCTATCTGTGATTTTCTTTCCAAAAACCAAAAATCATTTTAACTCATTTTATCTGTTTTTTACTTCAAAACCTATTCTCAGAGAATCTTACGGAAAACAAATCAAAATTAATTTTATTCAACAACAGAAACTGTTTTGCAAACTTAAAAATATAATTTAATGAAACAAACAAAACGAAATTCATTATTAAAACAAATTAACAATAAGAAAAAATTTTAACTAAAAATAAATTGCATTTAAATGTTGTCTTGATCTATAATTTAGTTGTAAGCAAAAAAAATTGCATTTAAACTTTACAGATAAATAAATTAGTTTCGGAGGAAATTAGTTATGGCAACAAGCCCTACATTCGGTTCTACACCAGGTACACGGGTACCACAACCAAGTGCACCTACACCACCAAGTGCACCTACACCACCAAGTGCACCAACTCAATCATGGACTGAGCGCTTCTTTGGACCCTCAACACCTACAGCAGCGGTAAAAGTTACAGATTCTCGCGTATTGACTGAAAAAACTATCTACGAAGCTTCCTATGATGCAACCTATCTGAAAGCAGATAGAAATAGCGTCATGAAACTATTTGCTAAAATATGGTATGTATTTTCAACTGCCTCTCTTAAGATGAGAAAAAGCGCAGGCATTGATGGCGCAGATAGCTATAAAGCCGAAGCTAGAGTTGTTAATGAACTCAACAGCCTCTTTAAAAGAGCAGTAACGCAATTGCGTTCCAGAGACTTTGTCCTGTCTACGGGTGAGAGATCTGCTTGTAAGGCCTATGGAACAGCAATCCAACCGCTTACTGGTGAACGTTCTAATATTCGTAGCGCTTCCCAGCAAGCAAATCAAGCGTGGTTTGCAAAATTACAAGAGCGATACAATCAATTAACACAGCAGTGCCCTACTACTACTCGCGCTGACTTTGTAAAAGGAGCTTTGGAACAATATAAAGAAGAAGGATCGAAAGCAGCCTTTAGAACTGCGCCAATAGCTATGGATACTTACATAGGATTAGTGACACAAGATCTCGCTACTTCTATGATTGATAACGCTGTAGCGCGCGCTACACCTGAAGTCCTTGCGAAAAATCCTAACTTCTTTACTGAAGAAGCAGCTAACATTGTTGCTCTATTTCAGCCTAAAGATGATGTAACTGGAAACCCTCTATACGGACAAGACGTGTTGAATAAAATGCGCGAAAAAATCAGCGCACGCTTGGTAGGAAATGGAATTGATCCTTATAAACAGTATCATGCGGAAATTAGCAAACTGGATTCTCCGTACAGAACTGAACTAGAGAAACAAATCAAATCTAAAATGCAAGCTGATTTGAATGTAACTATAGCTAAAGTCGCACCAGCACAAGCTCATGCAAAATCTCTTAGAGATCAACTCCCAGAGCTCGACAAACAAATTCGTGCAGCTGAGCAAGACTATCAGAAAGCATGGGGACCCTTTAGATCACTTGCAGCTTCTGCAAGTGATGCAACAACTTCTGTTAGAGGATCGGGTGTTTACGGTGTTATACAAGCGCCTTCAGAAGGAACCCTTTCTGATGCAGAGTTTCAGCAATCGTTTTCTGGCAAATTTGCTGAAATAGCAACCGCTGGTCAGGAAGCTTTTGCTAAACGACAAGCACTCCAAAGCTTAGAAGCTCAAAGAACTAAAGCACAAACTGAGGTTTTACAAGCTGAATCTGAAGTTAGAACACTTGAGGCTGACGCAAATATTGCTAAACTCAAACTAACAAATATCGACACTATGGTTAGCGCAGAAGCAAATGCACAAGCTATCGCAGCTAACCAAGCACTGGGTGCTTTCATAAGTGAATTCGCTACAACCACAACACCAAAACAAGTGTATATTCCTGGACCAACAACGGGTGTGCCTATTGCTCCCCAGCTGGATACTGGTCCTCGTGGTAGATATATTCCGGTTACACTGCACAATGGTAGATTTGTTCCGGTAACTACTACAACTACAAGCGAATCTGATTTGCCACCACCACCACCTCCATACACAAGTGCCTTTGGCCCACCTAAGATAAGTTTGGCGGAAAGAATGGCTGCACGACGTGCTGCTACTAGTGTTTAATCCTGGTAAATTGGCATACTGCCAATTCCGAACACAAAAAACCGCTCTTCGCAAGAAGAGCGGTTTTTTTTTAAGAAACGTTCTCTGAATTTGGATAGTTTGATTTAAGAGAAAAAGACTCAAAAAGCAGGCTGTCCAAATTCAGAGAACGTCTCTTAAGAGATTAATGCCGAAGCAATGCTGTCGTAAAAGAGCAAGCCCTCTTGCGTCAATTGCCAAGAGCGGGTTTTGCAGAGCCAATTGCGCTTGCAAAGCGCTTCTAAGGCGTACAGCGTTTCTTGAGGCAATCTACCCTGTTTTTCCTGGAAAGCATCTAAATCTACTCCTTCTATGAGCCGAAGCTGCACGGCCAGGAGTTCCTGCACATTTTTAGGATAGGAGAGGCATTCTTCAAAATCGACTGGAAAATCGCCTTTTGCTACAGCCTGAACATAATGCTGGAAATGAGAGTGGTTGGAAAAGCGCTTTTTATCCCAGTAGCTGAAAGCGGAAGGGCCAAAGCCTAAAAAGGGACGGCCCAGCCAATAGCCGGTATTATGGCGGGAATGGCACCCTATGCGAGCAAACGCGGAAATTTCATAGCGCTTTAGACCTATGTTTTCTAATTGCACTGTTGCACTGTTCAACATGGCGAGGCTCTCCTCCTCGGTGGGAAGGCTGGGTTTTAGGTAAGCGCTTTTTTTAAAGAAAATAGTATTTGGTTCAAAGGTAAGATTATATAATGAGAGATGGGTAATAGGCAATTCGTGCAGCTTAGCGATGGTCCCAAGCCAAGAATTCAGCGTTTGGGAGGGCAGCTCATACATGAGGTCGATGCTGATATTGCGCAGGCCGCTTTGATAGCAGCTATGAACGGCTTGAATGGCATCCTGTGCTGTGTGCTGGCGGCCCAGGACGCCCAGCTCAGCGTCAATGAGCGATTGTACGCCTAAACTGATTCTATTAATGCCACAGGCGGCGTAAGAGCGCATCTTTTCCTCAGAGACATCCTCTGGGTTGGCCTCCAGAGTAATCTCACAATCGGAGCAAAGAGAGGCCTCTTTGGCTATTGTATCGAGAAGTGCATGCAGCGCAAGGGGAGAAAGCTTTGTGGGTGTACCTCCGCCAAAATAGATGGATACGATCCGTTTGCCCTGAAGTTGAGCCTTGCGCAGATCCCATTCTTTGTGCAGAGCGCTTAAAAAAGGAGCTTTAAAGCGCTCGTGATCGGGCAAGACGAAGAAATGGCAGTAAGGGCATTTTCGCAAGCAGAAGGGAATATGAAAATAAAGACTTATATCTTCAAGGCGTTCTTGAGAATAGAGGGAGGCGGGATTACCAGTCTTTGGCATCGGGATCTTCGAGAACGCCACGCCGCCAGCGATTGCGGTCGCTAAAGGGATCTTCCTCTTCTTCTTCCTCTTCCTCTTCGATAAGGCCCGACTCCTCTTCAAAGGTCGTGTCTTCCTCAGTCTCTCCCGAAGCTGTTGTCTCGATGTCAAAAGGCTCCGTCTCTGCCTCAAGACCAGCATCGGTCATCCCTTCCTCGGCCATGTCGATATCCGGCAAGCTATGCGGTTCATGGACAGGTTGGCGGCCCATTTGTCTTTTGGGAATCGCAAAGGATTCCATCTCGCCGCTCTCTTTAAGGAAGCGCAATCTCTCCCTCTCTTCGTCGATCTTTTGCTGTAGAAGCCGCATCTCCTCCCTGTGTTTTTCCAAGTCTTTTTTGGGCACAAGTCCTAGTTTGAGCCATTGCTCTAAATCCTGCAGTTCCGATTCGAGCTTCTTCAGCCTTTCGCTTTTAATGTTCATGTGTGTGCACACCTCATGGGTAAGGGGGAAATATATACTGAATACTCCCGTAAACAGTGTATTAACTTAAGGAGCTTTTTTATGCAACTGGACAGTGCAGCCAGATCGAAAAGTATGCGTTTGAGAGGCTTTTAATGCAAGCGGGTATTTATAAAATAAATATTTTGTTATTTAGATTAAAGAAATAGGATTAACATGCTCCTTCCCGATTTTGCCACGATCAGCAATATTAGTTATATCGAAGAGCTCTACCGCAGCTATCTAGCAGATCCCAAGAGCGTAGACAGCTCCTGGCGCTATTTTTTCGAGGGTATGCAGCTGGCAAGCCGCATTCCTTCCGGATCTAAAGAGAGTCCAGATTTAAGGGTGCACCTGCTGATTGAAGCCTATCGCTCCTATGGCCATTTGCTCGCGCGCATAAATCCTCTCTATCCCGCCCCTGCGCATGAGCCCGATGAGTTAAATCCTCAAAAGCTGGGATTTTCGCAACAGGAACTCGAAGAAGAGTTTCCCACGTGTGGATTTTTGGACAAGCCGCAGACTCCTCTAAAGGTCCTCATCGAAGCGCTCAAGATGACCTATGCGGGAACAATCGGCATTGAATATATGGGCCTTGGTACTCCTCACATAGAAGCCTGGCTGCAAACGCGCATTGAACCTTTTTTCCCACTGCACCTCACCTCAGAGGAGCGCATCTGGATCTTAGAGCTGCTCAATAAAGCTGAGCTTTTGGAGGTCTTTTTACATACGAAATACGTGGGTCAAAAACGCTTTTCCTTAGAAGGCGGTGAAACGCTGATCCCCATGATCGCGGCGATTTTAGAAAAAGGCGCCGATCTGCAGGTGGCAGAAGCGACGATCGGGATGGCGCACCGCGGACGTTTGAATGTCTTAGCCAATATCTTGAACAAATCCTATGCGCAGATCTTCCGCGAGTTTGAAGCTCACTATACGCCGCAGGAGTTTGAAGGGACAGGCGATGTGAAGTACCACAAGGGATTTGTGGGAAAGCTGCAGACGCGCTCGGGAAAAGAAATCGCCGTGACTATTGTGGCCAATCCTTCGCATCTGGAAGCGGTAAACCCCGTCGTCGAGGGCATCGTGCGCGCCCAGCAAGAGAAAAGAGGTAATCGCACCTCATTGCCTATTTTAATCCACGGGGATGCCTCTGTCGCGGGCCAGGGAGTTATTTATGAGACTTTGCAGCTCTGCAATCTCAAGGGGTATGCGACAGGGGGCACGCTTCACATCGTCGTCAATAATCAGATTGGCTTTACCACTTTGCCCAAAGATGGGCGCTCTACACGCTACTGCACAGATATCGCCAAAGCCTTCGGCGCGCCGGTTTTTCATGTGAATGCTGAAGATCCGCAAAGCTGCATTCGCGTCGCGCAACTGGCCATCGAAATGCGCCAGCAGTTTCAATGCGATGTGTTTATCGATCTCAACTGCTACCGCAAGTATGGCCACAATGAAAGCGATGAGCCCACATTCACTCAGCCATTAGAATATGCGATCATTAAAAATAAGCGCAGCATCCACCAGATGTATAAGGAAAAATTGATCCAAGAGAACATACTCGATGCAAAGCGCTCGGAGGAGATGGAAAGCGCATTTAAAGAGAGCTTGCACCGCGCTTTAGAGCCTGCGACCGCAGCAACAGTGCCAGCCAGTGCTTCCGATGCCGATATTCCTAGGGAGCCTTCGCCCTCTAGCATCCGCACGGGAGTCTCCACACAAAAACTCATCGCGCTTGCGGAGAAATTCTGCATTATTCCGCCTTCTTTAAAAATACATCCTAAGGTTGCCCACGGGGTGCAAGGCAGGCTGCAGATGGTCCGCGCGAATCCGCAGGAGGCGCACATCGACTGGGGCATGGGAGAACACTTAGCTTACGCCAGCCTTCTTACGGAAAAGATCCATGTGCGGATTTCCGGGCAGGATGTCAGGCGCGGCACCTTTTCCCACCGCCACGCGATTTGGGTAGACCAGGTCAAGGAAGAGCGCTACTTTCCCCTCTCCCATTTAAGCCAGGATCAAGCGCCTTTTGATATTTTTAACTCGCCTCTTTCGGAATACGCCGTGTTGGGCTTTGACTACGGCTACAGCGTTGCCTACCCGCACTCTCTTGTAATCTGGGAAGCGCAATTTGGGGATTTTGGCAACGGAGCGCAAATCATCATCGATCAATTCATTGCTTCTTCCGAGCAAAAGTGGAATCTTCTCTCCAATATTACCCTCTTTCTCCCCCACGGGTATGAAGGGCAGGGCCCCGAACACTCCTCTGCGCGCATTGAGCGCTTTTTACAGCTCTGCGGCCAGGAAAACATGCGCATTGCCAACTGCACAACCCCTGCGCAATTATTCCATCTTTTGCGCTCCCAAGCCCTCTCTTCAATAAAAAAGCCGCTCATCCTCTTTACTCATAAAGCGCTGCTCCGCCATCCAGGCTGCGTTTCCAGCTTGAGCGATTTTGCAGAGGACGTCTTCCACGAGATCTTCGAAGACAAAAACGCCGCATCCCCCACGCGGCTTTATTTGTGCAGCGGTAAAATCTATTTCGATCTGCTTGAGCACAGACAAAAGGTCAACGCCTCTAGCATCGCCCTTGTCCGCGTCGAACAGCTCTTTCCCTTTCCCGCAAAGGCCTTAAGCGCGCTTTTCGCAAAATTCCCCGAATGTGCGGTCTATTGGGTCCAAGAAGAGCATAGCAACATGGGCGCGTGGGAATATATTCGTCCTTTAATAGATGAATTGCTTGGTGCAAAAAGAAGAGTTGAGTATATCGGAAGAGATCGCAGTGCGTCGCCTGCTGCAGGCTCCTACACATTGCACAAAAAACAGTGGAAAAACATACTAGATCGCGCCTTCGGAGAGAGTGGATGAAAGTCGAAATCAAAGTGCCAACCATGGGAGAGTCCGTATTAGAGGCCACTGTGAGTACTATCCTCAAGCCCTCGGGCAGCTTTGTAAAAGAAGACGAAGAGATCTTGGAACTGGAAACGGACAAGGTCAATCAGGTCCTCTACGCGCCCAAAAGCGGGGTTTTGACCCTGCAGGTTTCCAAAGAACAAACGGTAAAAATCGGCGATGTCATCGGCTATGTCGATACGCAAGGGCAAGACTCCCAAGCAGAGCAGCCGCCAGCTAAAGCCGCTGCTCCGCCGCCTCCCACACCGCCACCGCCGCCTAAAGGAAAAGAGGGTAGTGCGCGCGTAATGACAAACGATTTCATCTCCTCGCTCAAAGAAACTCCTCAGGCTACGCAGACTCCACAGGCTCCGCCTGGGCCCAAGGCGCAGATTCCCACAGCGACGCAGGTGACGCGCAAGCGCATGAGCGGGCTGAGAAAGGTAATTGCGCAAAAGCTCGTCGAGGCAAAAAACACTACCGCCATGCTCACGACTTTCAACGAGATCGACATGTCCACTGTCATGGAGATCCGCAATAGGGAAAAAGAGAATTTCCAAAAGAAATATGGCGTGAAGCTGGGATTTATGTCCTTTTTTGTCAAAGCAACGGTAGCGGCGCTCAAAGCCTTTCCTCAAGTCAACTCCTTTATCGATGGCGATGAAATCGTCACCTTTGAGACCTATGATATCGGCATCGCCGCTTCTACCGAGCGCGGACTTATGGTTCCCGTAGTGAAAGGGTGCGACACTTTGAGTTTCGGAGAGCTCGAACTGGCAATCGAACGCTTTGGCAAGAGCGCAAGAGAAGGCACGATCTCCGTAGATGATTTAAGAGGTGGAAGCTTTACCATCACCAATGGAGGCGTTTTTGGCTCCTTGCTATCCACTCCCATTTTAAATCTGCCACAAAGCGCTATATTGGGCATGCATTCTATCGTCAAGCGCCCCGTCGTCGTCGCTGATCAGATCGTTATCCGACCCATGATGTACGTCGCGCTCAGCTACGACCATCGCATTATCGATGGACGCGAGGCCGTTCTTTTTCTCGTGAAGTTAAAGACGGCATTAGAAGATCCCTCCAGACTTCTTTTAGAACTTTAATTATATGGCAGAAGAATTCGATGTTGTAGTCATTGGTTCGGGACCCGGAGGCTATGTCGCAGCCATCCGCGCCGCGCAATTGGGCTTAAAAGCGGCCTGTGTGGAAAAAGGAGCTTTGGGAGGAACGTGCCTCAACGTCGGGTGCATTCCTTCAAAAGCGCTTTTGCACTCCTCGGAGCTTTTCTGGAAATACCGCACAGAGGGCAAAACGCTGGGAATCTCAGCAAGCAACCTCGCTTGCGATTTTGCCGCGATGCTGCTGCGCAAAAACAAGATCGTCACTTCCTTTCAAGAAGGCATAGCAGGGCTGTTTAAAAAAAACCGCGTCGCGCATTTTGCAGGCACGGGAAGCTTTCTCTCTCCCAAGGCGATTCGCATCGACAAAGCCGACGCGCACGAGGAAATCCACGCGCAGCATGTGATCATCGCCACGGGATCGGAACCTGCTGGACTCCCCTTTCTCCCCTTTGACGAAAAGCGCATAGTCTCCTCAACCGGCGCACTTGCTCTCTCCGCCATTCCCAACAGGTTGATTGTGATTGGAGCGGGAGTGATCGGCGTCGAGCTGGGCTCCGTCTACCACCGCTTGGGATCGCAAGTGAGCTTTGTCGAATTTTTAGACCGCGTCTGTCCCACTCTCGATGCCGCCCTTTCCAAAGAGCTGCACCAGCAATTGACGCGCCAAGGAATGCGCTTCTCTCTTTCTTCCAAGGTCACCGCAGCGCAGATCAACGAGCGGGAAATCACGTTAAAGATCGCTCTCCCCGATCAAACCACGCAAGAAATGAGCGCCGATGTCATCCTGGTCAGCATCGGAAGAAAACCCTATTCCAGCGGATTGGGATTGGAGCGCGCAGGGATAACGCTTACCCCCCAAGGTATGATACCCATCGACGGCTCTTTCCGCACACAAGTGCCGCATATCTTTGCCATCGGAGACATCGTCGATGGGCCTATGCTCGCGCACAAAGCCGAAGAGGAAGGCGCTGCTGCCGCGGAAATAATAGCTGGGCACCATCCCCGCGTTTACTATGCGGCAATTCCCAATGTGGTGTATACCTACCCAGAAGTTGCTTCAGTGGGCTTATCAGAAACGGCGATTCAGCAAAGCGGCCTTGCCTACAAGACAGGAACCTTTCCCTTTAAGGCCAATTCGCGCGCGCGCTGCACTGGAGATGACGTGGGATTTGTCACCATCTACGCAGAGGCGCAGAAGGGCACCCTTCTCGGCGTGCACATCATTGGGCCTCACGCTTCGGAGTTAATTGCCGAAGCAGCGCTTGCCATCCGCGAACAATTGACGGTGGAGAGCATCATCACCACTCCCCACTCCCACCCTACTTTATGCGAAGCGATCAGGGAAGCGGCGCTGGCCACCGAAATGCGCGCCATCCACAAATGAAAATTTTTACCACAAAGCACATAGAGGCAGCTTACTCCGCAAAAAAACACAAGACTCTTTTGCGGCGTTAAGCCGCTTCTGTCTGCTCTGTGCTCTCTGTGATAAAAATGCTTAATAATTTTGGGATTTACCGCAGCCGCAAGCACCCTTTGCATTGGGATTGCTAATCTTAAAGCCCGAGCCTTGCAGGCCATCGACGTAATCGATTTGCGACCCCATCAGGCGGTCGACCATCTGCTTGTTGACATGGATCGCGACCTTTTCGGAGGTAAAGACACTATCGCCCTCTTCAGGATTTTGGGAATAGTCCAGGATGTATTCATACCCGCTGCATCCTCCGGCGCGAATGCCGAAGCGCAGGCCCCATCCCTCTTTGTTTTCTTCTTTTAAAATGCTTATAAAACGCTGCGCCGCACGAGGGGTGAGACTGATGGTCGAAATGTCGACCTCTTCCTCTAAAATCGCATTGAGGCGTCCTACGAGATCGTCGATTTCTTTCTGCGCATATCCGTGACTCAGCATACCCATTTCCAGGGTTTCCCATGTGGCAGCGCCGCATCCGACGCAATGCAGGCCGGTATTGGTCATCTCCTGACCGAGTTTTTGGCTCTTTTGGGGAAATCGAGAAAAGATCTCCTCGATCGTCATTTCTTTAGTAATTTTATTTTTCATTTCACACCTCGCCAAAAGTTAATATTTAATTTTTACGCATCCGCCTTTAATTTTACACTGACAGGCAAGGCGTTCATACCCTTGTTCGCCCAAAAAATCCTTTTCCTCAGGGGTAAAATCCGAGAGGTGCTCCATTCCATCGATCACCTCGATCACGCACGTCCCGCAAACCCCCTCCGTGCAGGCAAAAGGAACGCCTGCCTCCTCGCACACCTCTTGAATAGGGGAATCGGATTCGAGCTCTTTTTCCTCCCCGCTATTATCAAAAATTAATTTAGCCATTAACCTCTCTCAATGAAAAAAGAAATCTACCAGATTTGCCGCCAAAAGTAAAGGGGCAGACCCTGAAAAGATCTGCCCCTTAAATTTAGAAAAAAGGGATACGGTTTAGATGGTCTCCCTGCGTTTAGATTGCATAAAGGCAGTCTCTTCTTCCAAATATTCTTCAATTGTGGCTTTTAAGGTTCTTATCCCTTCGGGAAAACCACAATGTACGAGCATCTCTTGTAAATGCACCTGTTCTGCTTCTAGCAGATCGACTTGGCTTTCGAGTGCAGCGACTCTAGCCCTTAATTGATTGATTGTATCTTCCATTTTATGTCCTTTTATTAACGGATATTATTATACTTATTAAATAAAACTGAAACTATACACAATATCATTGTAGCAAAATGCGATTTATATACACCATTAAAAGGAAATAAAATAATTTTTTACAAAACGATTGCGTAAAGAAATATTTATAATCAAATATTTATGAGCGCAATCACCCTTCCCAAAATTCTAAATATGCGATTTTTCGATGCATTTTTGAGACCGCTTTGCAGAAACATGTTTAGGCCAAAAAACGGTCCCAAAAATGTGATGAGAAAGACGCGAAAAGCAAATGTTTGAAATTTTGGGATAGGTTCAAATAATGATATTCTCTTAGATTATCATTCAATTTTTAATGTTCTGAAAATGAAAATTTAAAATGCAATCGCATAAAAATTTAAATCGACTTACGTTAAACATACTTCTTATTTTAGTTGAAATACAACTAGAAATTAAATATAATTGAAACGACAAAACAATTAACGAAACAAAAACAAAGCCCACAGGAGTTATTTATGAGTGTTGTTGTTTTAACACGAATAAGACAAGCTTTAAAAAAATCGACAATTACACAAGATGCATCTAACAACAACAATGGTAAAAAAAATACCAATAGTAAAGGCGTTGCATCTTTGAGCACATCTACACTTTCTTCTTCCAGTGCTTCATCGCCATCTACTACAGTACCTACTAGTATCTCAACTGCATCTACTAGTATTCCAGCAAGCTACCCCACTTCGTATGCTCCTCCTGTTTCGCATTACCACCTTCTAGCATCATCCAGTTCTTCTTCTGACACCTCGATACCTTCAATGTATCCTTCATTCGCACCGTCATCATTCAGTTCTTCCTCTTCTATCTCTACTTCTGCGTATCCAATTCTGCCTCCCCCACAACCTACACCCCCGCCGCCATCATTCAGTTCTTCCTCTTTTATCACAACTTCTATGAACCCATCATCATATTCTTCAATTTTGCTTCCCCCACCGCCTCCACCCCTGCCGCCATCATTCAGTTCTTCCTCTTCTATCTCTACTTCTGCGTATCCAATTCTGCCTCCCCTAACACCTACAGCCCCGCCGCCATCATTCAGTTCTTCTTCTGTCACAACCTCTACGAGCTCATTCTATCCTTTAATACAGGCGCCTCCCCCACCACCTCCACCCCTGCCGTCATCATTCAGTTCTTCCTCTTCTGTCACAACTTCTACGAGCCCATTATATCCTTCAATAGATAGACCCGGGTATCCTCCAGCTTTCAATCCAGGTTTCTCAGTGGACCCCTCTCCTTCTGTAAGCTATCCGGCTACGACAACTACTACGACGAAAAAAACGTCTACGTGTTCTTATTTGCATCTTGCACTTAGAGAGTCGGATTGGCTATCCTACACCGGTTTTCAGATATTTAAGAAACTCGCTCCCGGCCTTAGAGTAGATGCTTTGCGTCACATTTACTTAAATCAAAGGCAAATCACGGACAACCCCGATAAATTCCCCATAGAATATAGAATATTGCAATACATCAAAGATAACGGGTTTAATAATATGCAAGCGCTTTCCAGCATGATTCGTATAAACCTAGAGGAGCATCAGCGCACCACTCGTCATTCTAGTTTGACAGTGTATGGTGAAAAAATACTTAACCACTACTATAGCCCTTCGATTGACTACATGAAACTATGTAAGCAAATAGAGAAGTTTGCTTCTGCTGCTGAAGGGTCCTATCCCGGTGCATTCTCTGGCGCAGTAGCAAAGCAAATGGAAGCCTCAGGGTGGAGCGAAAAATCGACAGGCAGCTCCTATTCCGATCCGGAAACATTTCTTCATTCTATTCAAGCCATTCAAAGACTAATCCACACTTTTCTATAAAGTTATCTTGTGCGGGAGGCCAGCCTCCCGCATAAGACTCATCAACAGATGTTTACATTATTACATTATTAATTATAAAAAAAATTAAAATTTTAATTTACTATTTATTTAAACTTGTTATTTTAATTGAAATTATAGAAAAAATTTAATATAATAAGAGCTTTAATAAAAGTGATTGTTTGCTATGTCTGGTGTTTATAATACCCCTGTTCAAGTTTTATTGTACCACCCACAATTCCGCAATAGAAAAATTATATCACTCGATGGACTTATAAAGAGAATGATAGAAAAACTGGGTGAGACTAACCGTCAGCACTTTGAAGAAAGCGGCGAATTTTACGCTAATATTCATACAGAGCTTCAATACCTCAAGACCATGCATTCTCTAAATATAAAAAATAGTGAAAAAGCCGATTCCACTGAATATACTCTTCTTCTCTTGGAAAAGATCTTCGGAAAACAAGAGGACATGCTTGCCTTTCTCACCCTAGAAAAAAACCGATTGGAAGAATCCGAAAATCCCGAAATACAAGCAAATAGACTAAAAAGCATCCGATGGGCAATAGCCCAGCTCAACTCTCAAGAAATTCAATCCTACAGCAGTTCCGGCCCTTCCGCCCCTGCCTTGTCCACGCTCTATACAAAGGATTCTTCTCCCGATCAGCCTCGTCAGTACATCTTTTTAACAGAAATCATATTTCCTTCTACCTGTTCTTCAAGCAGCTCGTCTTCGTCCTCATCCTCTTCCTCGATAATCTCTTCTTCAATTAGCTCGCCTTCTTCGAGCACTATTTCTTCCACCGCCTCCCCAGTCAAGCCCTCCACCGCTCCCCCAGTCAAAAAGAAGCCTCCCCGCAAGCTCCCCGTTTCAGGGGTTTATCCCTATTGTTCCTATTTGCACATCGCCTTTAAGCATGTGGCAACCCAAGAAGGCGAAGGGATTTACAACTCTCTTTCCGAAGGCTCGAAATTAGATGCCTTGCGGCACATTTATGCGATTCAATCCAGTATAGTAAAGAATCCAGACCTATTCCCGTTGGAATACAAAATACTGCAGTATGTTAAAAGCAAAAATTTCAACACTTTGCCAATACTGGGCGCAAGCATCGATGTCTTAAGGAAAAAAAGAAGCACAGTAAACCCTTTGCATAAATTTGGCGAGCAGATCCTCGATTATTATTACACCGCATCGTCTAGTCCTTATTATTATCAGAATTTATTGGGAATGCTTCAGTCCTTTGCCTCCAACGCAAAAGAGCGCGGAATACCATTCGATTCTTATGTTGCCGCACAAGCAAAAGCTGCCGGATGGGAGGAGTTTGATGAAGAGTGGAATGGAAGTTATACTGATCAAAAAATTTATTTACACGTCATACAAGCACTCCAAAGATATCTGCACGTCTAACTGCGGACGAGAAAAACCGTAGGCAAATTATCCAGCGAAGGGGGCCGTGTTTTCCTCCACTCTTCGATGCGCTGGGTCGACACCCATTCTTCGGGCAAAGTAAGCGCTTTAGCCACGCACAGCCAAACCTTCGCATCCAGAGACTCTAATAGCTGAGCAAATAGCTTGTCATTGCGGTAAGGGGCTTCGATAAACAGATGCACAAAACGCGTCTTTTTAGAGCAGTGTTCGATCTCTTTGAGTTTTTGGATCTGCGCGTCCTTTTCTTTGGGCAAATACCCGTGAAAGGTAAAGCGCTGCCCTCCTAGCCCTGAGAGAACAAGGGCGAGCATGAGAGAAGAGGGGCCTGCAAACGCCCGCACACTCACTCCCTGCCGCCTGGCGTGTAAAACGAGTTCTTCTCCCGGATCGGCCAGGCAGGGCATCCCGCAATCGGAAATCAGTCCCCAGGTGCCTCCTTGGAGAAGGTCATGAAGCAGTGCTTTTCTTTGCTCATCTGAGGTGTGTTCGTTAAGCAAGTGAATAGGGATGTCGCGGAAGGTTTTTGGCTCGGGAAAAGCAAAGCGCTTCAAAAAACGCCTTCCCTCCTTTTCGCTCTCTGCGATCAGGTGATCCAATTCAGCCACTGCGCGATCAACGCTTATCGGCAGCACGGAGGCGTGTTCTATTTGATCTCCCAACACATTGGGCAAAAGATACAGAAGGGATTTCATTTTAGGTGGGCCACTTTTGCAACGAGGAGGTCTAAAAGAAGGGAGGGGGTCAGGGAGCTGCCTTTAGCGAGCATTTCCACATCAAACAGGGCCACTAGGGCACGCGTAAAAAAAACGGGTGTGCGGGATTTGGCAATAGGCGCCGCTTTTTCCAAGAGCTGCGGCTTAAAAAAGGGCAAGGAGATATCCCGCAAGGCCCTGCCCTCTTCTAGCTGCTTGGACAGCTGCGCGCCTTGCTGCAGATGCGATCGCACCTGTCCCAGCACGACGAGTAAAGAAGAGAGATCGAATCCCACATCTACACTCACAGGGCATTTCTGCCAGACGATGCTTTCCGCCAGATTCCAAAGAGATGTAGCCTTTTCACAAGAGCAGAGCAGCTGGACGTCTTGCAGCGCTATCTGCGGGCGCTCTTGGCAGTAGCAGATCAATTTGTTAAGCTCCTGCTCGAGCAGGGGCAATTCGCCTCCCGTGCGCTCCAGAAGTAGATCGGCGGCCTCGCGCACAAGCGTTTTTCCTTCTAGGGCTGCGCTCTTGATCAGCTGAGCCCTCAGACGCTCTTTACGCTCCCAGGGCTTTTCCGCGCTCAAATCGCACACGACGAGCTCCTTTTTTCCCTGTTCGTAAAGCTCGCCGAGATTTTTTGCGCTGGCAGAGCTTAGAATTAAATAAGCAAAGGGAGAGGGTTTTACAATGTAGGCAGACAGTGCGAAGAGGATGGTCTTGGAGAGCTTGTCCGCCTCGTCCACGATGACAATGCGGCAGCCCTCTAAAAAACTCGCCGTATCGAGTTCTTGACGCACTTTGGCCCACTCCAATTCTTTCCCATCAAAGCTCACCTTGGCAATGCTTCCCTCTTTTTTTTGGATCACAGCGCAGATAGTGGAGCTGATCTTCTTGCGCTCGAAGGAGCAGCTTGCAATGACCTGATAAACGCGTGACAGATGGTGCACGGCGGCCTTTTCGAGGTGTTTTTCAAAAGTGCTTAGCTGTTGGAATTTCATATAAGCTTATATACGCGATCTCCTCGAGAAAATCAACCGTTATAATTATAATTTTATATTGACAAACAAGGGGGAAACAGGTATGTTCAAGATGAGGGGCAAATGCAAGGACATCTATGATTTCGCGATTCTTCAAAAAAAAAGATACCTCGTCTCCCGCTAAAAAAGCGATTAAGCCAGAACCCTCTAAAGGCAAAAGCTCTCCCGAGCAAAAAATCCTCACAGCCGAAGGCTGGCGACGTATGATGATGCGCAGCCGCAAGGGCAAAAAAGGCTGACGCAAAAGTTCACAATCGAGTATACTAATCCCTTTAAATTATTCACTTCAGGGGTATCATGCTATCCATCGATCTTAAGGGAAAAGTTGTCTTTATAGCCGGAATTGGAGATGACCAGGGATATGGCTGGGCCATCGCCAAAGCCATGGCGGAAGCCGGAGCTGTGATTTTGATCGGCACCTGGACGCCCCTGGTGAAAATCTTCACTACTTCCTGGAATAGCGGCAAGTTCGACGCCTCGCGTACCCTTTCCGACGGCACGCTTTTCACGTACGCCAAGCTCTATTCCCTGGATGCCTCCTTTGACAAGCCAGATGATGTCCCGCAGGAGATTAGGGAAAATAAGCGCTATCTGGACAGCGAGGGCTATACGATTTCCGAGGTCGCCGAAGCTGTGACCAGAGATTTCGGCAAGATCGATTTTCTCGTGCATTCCTTGGCTAACGGACCCGAGGTCAAAAAGCCGCTTTTAGATACGTCGCGCTCGGGCTATCTGGCAGCGCTCAGCTCATCGAGCTACTCTTTCGTCAGCCTTCTGGCGCACTTTGGCCCCTACATACACGCCAATGGCGCAGCCCTCTCGCTGAGCTATCTCGCCTCCGAGCGCGCTGTCCCCGGCTACGGCGGAGGGATGAGTTCGGCCAAGGCAGCTCTGGAGAGCGATACGCGTACGCTGGCTTGGGAAGCAGGCCGCAAATGGAGTATCCGCGTCAACGTGATTTCCGCGGGACCGCTGAGAAGCCGCGCCGCGCGGGCCATAGGCTTTATCGATAGTATGATCGAGTACTCCAAGGCAAACGCCCCACTGACTAAAGATCTCACCGCCGAAGAGGTCGGTCAAAGCGCGGCTTTCCTTCTCTCCCCTTTAGCTTCTGCAATCACCGGCGCCACGCTCTACGTGGACAATGGCATGCATGCGATGGGCATTGCAGTCGATAGCCCAGCTTTCAACAGCCAAGGCCAGACAGCACTGACTACTGCGAATACGTAAGAAATACCTTAAGCACGCACGGTTTTGCGCGTCGGATACTGCGCAATGCTATCTGCCAGTCGTAGGCAGCGTAGCGCTTCTCACCTCTGGCGGCAATTTGCAAAGGGCGATTTGCTCGCGATAGGTGTCCAAAAAACACCCCTTCCCCCTCTTCTAAGGAAAAGCGCAGCGCAAATACATGCGCTCCCGAGCGGATTTCCAGACACTCATGGAGCGCAAAGGCCGTGGCCTTGCGCCCTGAGACAAAAAGCGCATGCTCAGGGTGCGCATTGCAGAAAAAAGCCATTTCGCTCTCTTCATCCGAGGCAGGCAGGACGTAGGTGAATACGGCTCCCTGAGGCAGAAGCTCTATTTGACAAGAATTTTTTTTAGTTTCGCATACTAGTGTATGCAAATGAGAGGCAGAGCCCCAATACAAGGCATAGGGCTGACGAGGGTGGGAGCTGAAGGTTTGATAAGGAATACTCCAATTGCTCTGCGGGCTTTGTGGAAGGCATAACGTGTGCACCAGGGACGCGCGCAGATGCACGGGATGATCAACGAGAAGGCGCTGCGGGTAACTTCTATAATAATCGCTCATAAAGAGATCGAAAAGGGTGCAGCGCGGCTCCTCTCGTTCCTGCTCTTGAACTGCAAGAGCTGTGAGAAGCAGAGGATGCCATTGTTTTAAGAGAAGATGGCAAAGACCTCCCACCCAGACGGCCTTGCGCCTTTGAGCCATGGGGAGGGCCATAAGCAGAGGAGTTATCTCTTGGCCGAGAGTAACATCAGGATTCCATTGTGGTTCGGCATAGGCTTTTAAAAGACATTCGTACATGAAGGGCACTTTACCCTCGGAGAGGAGAAGATAGGAGTTGCAGACGATTGTATCGATCAACTGCAGCAAGCTCGCGCGTAAAGTCTCTCCAATAACCGCTTCAAAATCGCAGAGGATTCCCTCGAAGAGCGGCAAGAGGCTCAAAGACAATAGACGATCCCGGCAAAGAGGAAATTCATGCAGGTAAACAGGGAAATTCCCTTCGCTTGCAAAGCAAAGCAGCTTGCGCAAGAGTTCTTGAGCTTCGAGGACATTTTCACTTTGTCTGCTGCGCAAAAGCGCATAAGCAAAACAAAAGTTCTCAAAGAGAGGAATCGTATCGTGGCTTTCGCCTTGCGCTTCATAGCAGTGATGGACAAATCCCGTCTGAGGACTTTGCCTCTTGCGCGCAGCGCGCACATTGAGTTCCACCGGCCTGCGTTTGATATCCTCTTCTAAATCGACGCCCATAAATTACAGTCTTACCCCCCCAGCTACTTCGAGGTTTTGGCCTGTGATGTAGGCAGATTCTTTGGACATAAAAAAGACAACTGCCTGCGCTACCTCTTGAAATTGGGCGAGCCGTCCTGCGGGAATTGTCTGCGCGTGCGAAGGATAGTCCACAGAATCTTCCAAATATCCGGGCGATACCATGTTGACGGAGATGGAAAAAGGGGCTAGCTCTTTGGCCAACGACTTGGTCAGCATGGTCAGAGAGAGCTTTGTCATGTTATAGGCTGTGGCATGAATGTTTGCCATCGCGTGAGATGTCCCTGCCATGCCGATATTGACAACTGACCCCTTGAGATTTTTCAGCGCGGAGAGCACGCCTTGAATGAGCATCAAAGGCGCAATGGTGTTGACCTGAAGTAGAAGGGTCAACTCGTGAGAAGAAATGGTAGATGCGGGGCCCAAAGCGTAGTTGCCCACATTGTTGACAAGGCCCTCTGTTTGCGCAAAGCGGTCGCGATAGCTTGCGAGAAATGCCTTCGTGTTCTCTTCCGTAGAAAAATCACCCATGAGAATCTCGGCAACAACGCCATAGCCGATAAGCTCTTCTTGCAACTGCTTGGCTTCTCTTTCACTTTTGCGAAAGTGGATCACCACATTTTTACCTTTTTTTGCCAAAGCGCGACAAATTTCAGCCCCGAGGCGCAAGGCCCCGCCCGTCACTAAATTCCATCTCATGCGCCCACCTCGCACTCGACAAACGCGCACTCCGCTGACGCAAGGGCGGCAGGCTTTTCTAAGCGAATCCATCCATAGCGGCAATCCCACTGCTGGGCAATCGCAAGAAGGATTTTTTGCGCCAGGGTTTCCAACAGGCCGTGATGTGCAGAGCGGGCGATCTGCTTGCACAGCGCGGCCAAAACGGTATAATCCACTGTTGCAGAAATTTCTTCTGAGCGCAAGAGGCTGCACGACTTCACTTTCAGACTCATGACGATTTCCTGCTCTTGTAGCCTCTCGTGAGGCAAAATTCCAATCAGGCATCGCACCTTTAGCTTCTCAAAACCCACCGTCATCTCATCTGACATTGCGCTGTTCCCTTTTCGAGTGCTTCGATGATTCCCATTTCGTTGCCCTTCTTGGCTAAAAAATGAGCCAAGGAGTGCATCTGCACGGGGGCGTTTTGCATGACGATTTTAAAATCGGCGACCTCTAGCATGGAAATGTCGTTGAGATCGTCGCCTGCAGCGATAACGGCTCCCTTTTCCGCATACTCCTCCATAGCGCACAAGAGGGCTTTGCCTTTGGTCGCTTTCTCGTGCGTCACGAGATTCAGATAAATGCGATCGTGATCCAAAGGATCGCGAATCAGTGTGCATGCCACATGCGGCATGGACTGTAGCTCTTGGGCCACTTTTTCCATCTCTGTCTTCTTTCCCAAGCACTTAATGAGAGGAAAGGTTTCCTCAGACGGGAAAATAAAAGTATTGACTTCTTTCCATGGCTCATTGGAGAGCGGCATAATCTTGTGCAAATGGGCAAGCAGATGCGAGGAGAATTTCTTGGGCCGATAGTAGCAAAAATCGCCGCGCTCATAGCCCGCGTATACGATAAAATCCTCAGGGATCTCGGCATAGAGCTTTTTCATCTCGGGGATAACCTGATGATCTAGATAGTAGCGCGCGACGAGGCGTTTTGAGGGCATGTGCAAGATGTCTGCGCCATTTTGCACTGCAAGATAGTAGGGAAATTCAAACACGTGCAGTGCGTGAGCCGCAAAGGAAAGGCTGCGCCCTGTGATAAACATAACCTGCCATCCCTGCTCCTGCAAGGAATGCAAGTAGTCTACCACAGCTCTTGGCACGCAATGGGTATCATCCGTAATCGTCCCATCGATGTCCAAAGCAATCCATCCCTTGTGCTTGCGCATATCTGCTCCTCTCAAGGCCATAAATTTAGCATTTTTAGATTTTTCTTGGGAAAAATTAGGTTCATCTATTTGAAAAAAAGAGCTGTTCAGAATATCCTTAGCACATCAAGAGGTCACTTCATGCTATTAAAAATTTTTCTTTTTCTTCTGACAAGTATGGCATCATTGGCCTATGGGCAAGCTCCAGCCTCCTCGCAAGAACAGCAGCAGCCCACGCTGCCCAGTACTGAGATGCCGCCGTTGCCTTCTTCAGAGGAACTCACGCAAAGCTATGAAGGATCTTTTGTTCGCATCATCGTCAGCTTGCTAGGGCTGATCGTTTTAATCGTGGCGACATTTTGGATTTTGAAGCGCTTAGGAAGGGGCCGCTTCGGCAAGCTGGGCGGCGATCGCGCGATCCGCATTGTAGAAAAGCGTCCTTTGAGCCCCAAATCCGTCTTATACATCGTGGAAATGGGAAGCAAGCGCGTCCTTATTTCCGAATCGCAGGTAGAAGTTCGCGCCCTCTCTTCCGTCGAGCTAGCTCAAGAAGAAAATTCCTAACCTGAGTCATACCAATCCAAAAAATAATCGTATATTTCAGCTGCGTGAAAGCTGCCAAAAGTAGGCGCTTTGACCCGCTCAAACGTGTAATTATTTTTTGAAATTGGTATTATGATCTCCGCAGAAGGGCTCTAGCGGCTGTGTGGAGATGAGATTCACATTGCGCTTCACATTGCCCCGCGCTTGGAAGCAATGCGCGAGAAAGAGCGCTTGATCCCTGTTAGAGGTAATGGTGCCGCAACAGGTTCCCTCATTGGGCAATTGACAAACGTCTTTTTTGTAAGAGATGCCGTCGTGCCACGCCTTTTCAATCATTGCGACAACGGTGCGCATCTCGAGAGGCTTTACGACTCCGCAGAGAGAAAATAGCGCCGCGCTTAAGCCAAAAAAGGGAGCACTGAAAATGGCCCACATCCTCTCTAAGCAAATCTCTGGCAACACCTGGATCTCGCTGCAAAAGATCTGCTTGGCATCCACTGGCATGTGCAGGATTTGCTCGACAATGCGCCAGAAAACAGCGCCTATACTGCGCAAAAATTGAAAAGAGTGCCAGGCTATTGTCCCCGCCACATACAGAGGCATAGCCATAAAAATAGCAAAGCACTTAAAGCCGACGACGAGCCGAGGTTCGTTTTTATACAAATCCCCGGTTCTGATCTCTTCAATGTACAGCAAATCTTTGACTTGCATTGTTTCCTGGCTATTGGGCTTGGTGACAGTGTAGGATTTGGCTTGGCCGTTCTCGTCTAGTTTGTTGATAACTACTCTGCGAAAGGCATCTTCCGGTCTCGTGCAACACGAGCGCAATGCCGCACAAATATCAGAAAAAAGTGTCGCGAGGGGGTAAGAAGTAGGTGTTACGCGTGGAACAATAACTGCTGTCATGTGTCAACTCTCTCTTCTGTGGAGTATTTCGTTTATAATAAATGCGTTTCTTAGCGATTTTCCTTTAAGGATTTTTTTTGCGCGAGAGATGCGCTGAGGAGCGGAACGCGCTGAGCAATCGGGCTCTTTCATCTTACGGCACTCCAAAAGGAGCGAGTGCGATCCCAATTTTTTATTCATGAGGTTGGATCTCCTCCTCTTTAGCTAGGGACTTGCGCATATCGGTATCTGCCTGAATATTTTTGAGTTTGTAGTAGTCCATGATGCCGAGATTGCCTCTGCGGAAGGCTTCAGCAATGGATACGGGGATCTGCGCTTCGGACTCGACAAGTTTTGCCTGCATCTCGCGGATTTTGGCGCTATTTTCATGCTCCATGGCAACAGCCATCGCGCGCCTCTCCTCAGCTTTTGCCTGCGCGATACGCTTATCGGCTTCGGCTTTGTCTGCGCGCAGACGAGCGCCGATATTTTCCCCGATGGACACCTCGGCAATATCGATCGACAGGATTTCAAAAGCGGTTTGCGCATCCAATCCGCGCTCGAGCACCAGCCGGGAAATCCTCTGGGGAGAAGCCAAAACGTCCGAGTGTGTCTCGGAGGCCCCGATTGCATTGACAATCCCCTCGCCAACGCGGGCGATAATCGTCTCTTCCGTAGCACCGCCCACAAGCTGCAAAATATTAGTGCGCACCGTCACGCGCGCCCTGCATTTGAGCTGCACGCCGTCTTTGGAAACGCCGGTGATCCACTCCCCTGCACGCTCGGGGCAGTCAATCACTTTCGGGTTCACCGATGTCTTTACCGCTTCGAGAAGATCGCGTCCGGCCAGATCGATCGCCGTTGCCTGTCGCCAATCCATGGGAATGTTCGCTTTGTCCGCGGCGATCATCGCGCGCACAACATTGACGATATTTCCTCCGGCCAAGTAGTGCGTCTCGATATCGGCAACGTTTATCTGCTTGAGCCCTGCCTTATAAAGCGTGATGCGCGCATTGACAAGCGTTCTAGGAGGGATTTTGCGCAGGCTCATCCCGATAATATTGAACAACGGAATGGGCGCTCCCGAAACAAAAGCTTGAAACCAAAGGCTGATATAGCGCGCAATGATACTAAAAAAAACAAGACCTGCTATACCGTTGCAGATCATGAAAATGAGAAAAAGTCCGCTTATCATGGTAAAGTCTTACTCCTTTTGTACAATTAGATGACCGCCCTTTCCTCCAATGACGCTAATGAAAGCTCCGCTAGCGACATACCCCGTTTCACAGAGGGCTTGATGGGGCTTGCCATCGACAACAACGTGTCCGGAAGGCTTGAGGTCCGTTAGGGCAATGCCGCATTTTCCAATAGCCGTTTTTTCAAATTGCGCTGCCACATAACCCTCTTGGTCCTTTGTCAAATCGGTCTTTGAGCGCACTATCCAACGCAACGCGACTTTGCAGACTAAGAATAGCATGAGCAATAAAAAAAGGATAAAGCCTATTCCCCACATCACAGGATACGCCAGACAGAACAGGCTCATGCTGATCAATAGTAAAATGGCTCCGCCGACAGCGAAAATCATCCCCGGAAGAAAAAACTCCAGAAAGACGAGTAATAACCCGATAATGGCGCAAAGAATAATCAGCAGCATACGATTTGGCCAAGAAGCATAACAAAATAGCATCAAAGAGTAAAGAAGCTATTTTTATATTGAAAAATTATATAAATATTTAAGAGAAAAACCATAAAAAATCAAACTGTCCCAATTCAGAGAACGTCTCTTAAGGCGCTATCTAAGAAATGATTAACTCCTATTAATCTGAGTTTTGGATTTATTGTTTAGAGCTTTCTGAGAATATTTCTAAGCTTTTTTGAAATGCAAGCCTCATCTGTTTAACAACTTCATTATAAGATCCTGTTTCTTCGAATATTCTACGCTGCCTTGTCGCCCCATTTCCCATCCGTAATATTTCCAGGTTATATTGCAGTTCTTCGTAGCAATCAAGCTGATGCGCTATAGGGCTAAGCACGTCAATTAACTCAATAATGGCATCGGCGATTCTTTTCTTTTTGCCATCAAGAACAGAGATAACCTCTCCTTCAATGCCATCTCTTGCAGCTGACCATTGATTTTCTGGCGCAATCCAATATTCTTGTCGCGACAATCTTTTATAATCATCTTTATCTAATTTTTCATTAATCATTTTCATCAAACACTGAATGAAAGCTACTAGTCCCATAACTTCATTCAATAGGGAAATAGGGTATTATTTCATAGCAAAGGGCCAATACTCGCTCTTTTGAAGGAACGCCTATGTGTACATGTATCGCATAAGTATTCATTCTTCGAATTAACCATTGATATTTACCGTGCAAATTTTGATAGCGTTCATCACAGGATATCAAACGTTCATGCCAATTTTGAAAGGGATGCGTGCCTGTAACAGCCAATTTTAATTCTTGAGATTCTACAATGCGATTCAATTTGGATATTTTGTCTTGCAAATCGGCTTTGCATTGCTTGACGTTTTCGCAGATCTCTGAATTGATCTCTATCATGGATTGATGCATTTCTGAATGAACGCGTTCTAATCCCTGTTGCTTACATATAGATAGAATTTTTTTTGATTGAGGAGAGAGATCTAAAGAATGCGCATCTAGTATCTGCAATTCTATTTCTAATCCCAGGGTAGATTTTTTTGATCCTTCAAAAAATAAAGACATAGAAATTACCCCAATTATTTTAATCGATTATATAGGAAATTAGAACAAAATGATACTCGTTTTTTTTAAGGGGCGATGACCTTAAGCGAAGAGGGCACGATCTCTATGCGAATGCCGTCCTCAAAGAGAATGGGTTCTCCATCGATGTGCGCTTTTAGGTGACGCTGTGGAAGGAGGATAGTTTTGCAGGGAATGGTTTCGACGTAGTAAGAGCGATGGAGCGAGCGCGTAAAAAGGCGTATCAAAAGGGACGGCGCGGCGTATAAAGGAAAAGGCTTGACAATCACCAAATCCAATATTCCATCGTCTATTTTCGCCAGTGGCGCGATCGTCGCCCCATTGCCAAATTGCGAGCTATTGGCAAAAGCCATCAGAAATGCCCAAACGTCGATGTTCTTGCCGTCGATCATAAGTTCGTATTTTTGACAGCGGTAGCGAGGAAAATTCTTAAGTGTGGAGAGAAAATAGCTTAAAAACCCCCTGCGCCCCGCCAAGGCAAATGTCCAACCCACTTCGGCATCAAAGCCCACGCCTGCAACGCCGATATAAAATCTATCATTGATTTGGACTGTATCGATCACTCGGCTATGGCCCTTTTGCAGAAGGTCTAATGCTTTTGAAAAATGGAGGGGAATCTTAAGGTGGCGGGCTAATCCATTGCCCGATCCTGTGGGGATGATGCCTAAGGCGGCTTTGCTGTTGATCACAACTTGTGCCACTTCGTTGATCGTGCCATCTCCGCCTGCTACGGCGATGATATCGGCATTGTCTTTGAGCGCTTGTCTTGCCAACTCAGTGGCATGATAGGGGGCTTTGGTAAAGAAAATAGCGACGGAGTGCCGCAAAGACAAGCGCTGGGCCACTTCCCGCTCTAGCGTCTCCTTTGCCTTGACACCCGAAATGGGATTGATGATAACGGCGATTTTCATTGGGGGATTAAAAATATATATTTAAAAAATCGAGAATGACGCGTTGGGCGCTCAGTAGATGCTCTTGCGTATGTGCGCTTGAGAGGAAATGCACTTCATACGCCGAAGGAGAAAGGTAGATCCCGTTTTGAAAGCAGTGTTTAAAGAACATTTTAAAAGCCTTGAGATCCAGATGCTTCAAGTCGCTGCGGCTTTCGACCTTTTGAGGCCCGAAAAATAGAGTGAACATAGAACCCACACTATGTAAAACGGCTGGAATCTGCTGCTTGTGCAAGAGGTGGCGAATCGGGGCGAGAAAGGCTTGCGTCTTCTCTTCCAGCGCATTGTAGAATCCACTCTCTTCAATTTCACAAAGCGTCTGCAGTCCTGCGCACATGGCGACGGGATTGCCCGAGAGCGTACCTGCCTGATAAACGTTGCCCAAAGGGGCCAAAACGTCCATGATTTCGCGCTTTCCGCCAAAGGCTGCAGCAGGAAATCCCCCTCCGATGATCTTTCCCAAACATGTGAGATCAGGTGTGATCCCATACATCCCTTGCGCTCCCTTTAGCCCCAAGCGAAAGCCGGTGATCACCTCGTCGAATATCAAAACAATCCCTTTTTTTTGCGTCTCTTCGCGCAGCATATGCAGAAATTCCCTATGGGCAGGGACCAATCCCATGTTCCCCGCAATAGGCTCGAGGATCACGGCGGCAATCGCGTCTGTAGCGCGTAGAAATTTCGAGCAGGCGGCACTGTCGTTAAAGGGCAAGGAAACGGTGTGCTGAATATATTCAGGGGGTATACCCTGGGATGTGGCCTCGGGCAAATGCGAGGCGCCCGATCCGGCTGAAACGAGAAGCGCATCGTTATGTCCGTGATAATGCCCATCGAATTTCACGACAGTGCTGCGTCCTGTATACCCGCGCGCAAGGCGGATGGCGCTCATCGTCGCCTCCGTGCCCGAAGAGACAAATCGCAGCTTGTCGATAGAGGGAAAATGGCTAATAATTTTTTCAGCGCACTCCTTTTCCCATTGCGTCGCAATCCCAAAGGATGAGCCGCGCTCGAGCTGCTCGGTTGCTTTGCGCACCACCTGCGGCGGCGCATGGCCTAAGATGAGCGCTCCCCAACTGCAGCAAAAGTCAATATAGGCATTATCATCGATATCCCAAATCGTATCTCCTTTGCCGCAAGAGACAATCAGGGGAGATAAATCTAAATCTCTAAAAGCGCGAACAGGAGAACTCACTCCGCCGGGCATCAATGCGCAGGAATGATTATAGAGGGCTTCGCTGCGGGGACGGTAGGTCATAATAACACCTATTAAACTGTTAACATATTTTTTCCAAAAAAAAGAAAAGTTGCAAGGGAAAAATAGAGGAGATAATAATGTATGCATGTTCTCTTTTCGCAGAAAAATTTTTATCGTTTTTAGTTCCTTTTTTATTTCTTCGCTAGCTTTAGCCGTCGATTACACTGTGGAATACAGCGGATTGGACGATCCGCGCGCGCTAAAAGCAATTAAATCCTCTGCTCAACTGATTGCTTTAAAAAAAGAGCATCCTCCCGATTCGATCAACGCTCTAGATTATCGAGCGCAATCGGACATTCCAGAATATATTAAAATTTTGCATGCTTATGGATATTACGAAGCAAAAGTCAACATCCACTTGCAGAATAGACGCAATCACATTCGCGTTCTCGTCTCTATTGATCCAGGCCCGCGCTATCGCATCGAGTCCTTTGACATCTCTTTGTATTGCCTTTCACCAGAGCATCCCAACACCTGCTGCAGCCTTAACTTAGAGCAAATCGGAATAGAGATCGGCAAGCCTGCTCTGGCTCAAACAATTGTTAATGCCGAATTAAAAATGCTGCAAATTCTCTCGGAATGCGGCTATCCCTTGGCGCGGGTGGAGGACAGAAAGATCGTTGTCGATGGATTGACCAAAGGCATGCGCGTCCACCTGGCCGTAAAGACGGATGAAAAGATTTCTTTCGGCCCCTTGTCCATCTCGGGGATCAATCGAGTCAAACCCGAATACATCGAACATAAAAAGGTGTGGAAAGAGGGAGAACTTTACGATAATCGCCTCATCGAAGAGACGCAAAGCGCTCTTTTGAATAGCGGCCTTTTCAGCTCTGTTCTAATTACGCATGAAAGTACTTTTTCACCCGATGGCAAAATCCCCATGAAGATCGAGCTGAACGAAACCAAGCACAGGACGATTAATCTGGGCGCAAGCTATCAAACGGTATTTGGACCCGGTATCACCTTTGGATGGGAGAATCGCAACATTGCGGGAATGGGGAGGAAGTTTAGCTTTCAAGGCGATGTGACTCGCATCAGCCAAACGGGTCTGGCCACATACATGCACCCCGAATTCGGCTCTCTCGATCAAGATTTTATCTGGCAAGCGCAAGCCGCGCATGAATCGCTTTTCGCCTATTCCATGCGCTCATATAACATGATGCAGCGTTTCGACCGCCGCTTTAACAAGCACGTTCGCGGCGCTATGGGCATCCAGGAAGAGAGACTTTACGTCACAGAAAGCGTGGACAATGGCAATTACTGGCTTTTGGAATTTCCTCTCTATTTTCGCTACAGCACTGCGAACAGTTTACTAGATCCCACCCGCGGCGTTACCGTTGAATTCACGATGACGCCGACCTATAGCATAGGACATCCTTCTCAATCCTATATCGTCCACTCATTTTCTGAGAGCAGCTACTTATCTCTTACGAAAAATGCGAGAGTCGTACTCGCGCAGCAGCTGACGGTGGGATGGCTGTTTAGCGACGGACTGCACGCTGTGCCTTTATCCAAGCGGTTTTTAGGGGGCTCAGAACAGGAGCTGCGCGGATACCGCTACCGGACAGTAAGCCCTCTAAAAGAAGGCAAACCCGAAGGAGGGCGCTCCGCGATTTACTTCACCGTGGAGTCGCGCTTGCGCGTGAGTAAAAAAATTGGACTGGTTCCCTTTTTCGACATCGGCAACGTCTATACATCGCCGTTTCCCAAGGCCGAGGGCAAATGGCTTAAATCAACGGGCTTAGGATTGCGCTATTTTTCTTTCATGGGACCATTTAGAGTAGATTTGGCCTTTCCTTTAGATCGAAGAAAAGGGATCGATCCTGTATATAGAATCTTGGTCAGCATAGGACAGACATTTTAAAGATGCGAATTATACTTAAAATTGTGCGCGCTTTCTATGTTATCACTATGGCGCTTCTCCTCGCCTTAAGCCTGGTCTTCGCCCTCCTGCAGACAAAATGGGCAAAAGAGAAGATCGCTCAGTTCCTCGCAACCGCAGGCGCGCACTACGGTTGGGATGTCAAAATAGGACATGTCGAAGGAAGGCTTCCCTTTACGTGGCGCATCGATCAGCTGCTCGTTCAAGCTCCTTCTGGCGCCGCACTTGAGCTTGAAAACGTCGATATGCGCATCGCTATTTTTCCTTTATTAAACAAAACACTTTCGTTTAATTACTTTCACGTAGACAGCGCGCATCTGACGCTGCCACAAGGCCAAAACCTTTCTCTTTCTTCCACAGAAGAGATAAAATCTTCTCTAAAAATCCTTGGCGTAAATCTCTCTATTCCGTATCGCATCCTTTTGCACCGCCTGCGGATTGACGCGCTCTATTTGCCAAAGACACACGGCGCCTATCGGGTAATAGCAAGCGGCGATCTGGATAAAAAGCTGCGTCGGTTTCAAGGACACATCCGGTTAAATCTTCGCGGGCATCCCGATAACTTCTGCATTGCAAATGTTGAAGGAAATCTGCAGAAAGATAAGGCCTCCTTTGATTTGCAAGTGCATCTCGAAGACACTCTGGGCATCCGCTTTTCTTTAAGCGGACCCTGGAAGAGCTGGAGCGCGCTCTTAAATGAGCAGCAGTTCCCCACACCTCTTGTCGGAGAGTGCCAAGCGCATGCGGAATGGAAGCTATACCAAAATGACCTGAAGAATCAGGAATTTGGAAAGGAAGTTTCCCAAAATTCTTCTCTGGAACAAGCGACCATTGTGCAAACACAAGACGCAAGTGACGAGAAGAATTTTGAGAAAGGGCCGCCGCAGCCAAAAACTGATTCTTTAGACCATTTTGCTATAAATACGCATTTTCTCATTCCAAGCTATCACGCGCTTTCCTTTAGCAAATGCGAGCTGCGCACCCCTCTCTTTGAGGCGCACATTACAGGAGATGTGGAAGAGAATCTCAAGAAAAGCAGCCTGCGCGCTTCTTTCTCCCTTCCCGATCTCTCTGCCTTGTCAAAGGGGCATTCCCTGGATCTAAAGGGAAGCGCGCAAGGAAAAGCATCCTATACGCGCGGACACTTTCAAGGCACTATCTTCTCTGACGCCCTATCGCTGCATTCTCTCCCCTTGCAGCACCTCTCTGCCCATTGCCACGGCTATTTCGACGGAGAAAAATGGGAGGGAAGCGCCGCATGTAAAACGCAAGCGGAAAACTTGCCTCTAAATGCAGACGCCGAGTTTATTTGGCTGCCTCGCCGCGAGCTCTATTTTAAAAATTTCTCCCTCGATGGACCCGGGCTAATGGCATCGGGAGATCTGCACATCGATATACCCTTCTTTGTCAGAAGCGGACACTTATCTGCCCATGCCACCCATCTCAATCGCTTGGTTTTTCTTTTTCCTGAAGGGACTGTGGATGGCGCTGTGGAGCTGGATTGCGAACTGTGGACGGAAAACCAAGTGCAAACCACTCGCTGCTCCCTTGCCGGCAAAAATCTGCTTTTTAACGAATACTCAGTAGAAGAAATAGCGCTTAACACTACCTTAAGCGATCTTTTCCATAAACCTTTGGGGCAATGGCATCTCTTTGCAAAGGAATTTCGCACTCCTCTAGGCGAAATAAGCGCCTTACGCTTTGACACCGCCTCAAACGACGAAGAAGAGTGGGCGTTTTTCTTGCAGTCGGAAGGTATTGTGCAAGAACCCTTTTTCCTTGTGGCACAAGGAGGATGGGAAAAAGAGGGAGCCCTATTTAATGTGGAATTTGCGAAATTTTCTGGAAAAATTTCCTCTGAGGCCTTTTTCTTAAAATATCCCTTCACGTTCGAAAAAGGATCGCAGTTTGCTTTCCTGTCTCCTCTAAATATGCATGTGGGAGAGGGCGACGTACTCGCTACCTTTCATCTTGCGCCGCAGCGATCGACAGCTCAAGTTTCTATGCAACACTTTCCCCTTAAGATTTTGAGCATCTTTTATCCCCAGCAAAAATTTACGGGAAGACTCTCTTCGCAAGGTTTTTTGGATGCCACTCCAGACAACCTACAAGGAGCATTCCATGCCGATCTAGAAGAGTGGAACTTTATTTCTTCTGAAAAGAAAGAACCGCTAAAGGTAAAGGGGAGTTTGCAGGCTCATCTAGACCACGGCATTTTGCAAACGCATGCCTATCTCAATGCCAGCCGAGAACAGTTCCTGGATTTTTCCGCAACGCTGCCTGTCCGCTACGCCCTTTATCCTTTTGCTTTCTCGCTGAACATGCACAAGCCCGTCGCGTCTGAATTTATCGCGGAAGGGCGGCTGCAAGATCTTTTCGCTTTCATCAATTTGGGAAACCACAGGATCACAGGACAGCTCTCTGCACGTCTTTTCCTCTCTCAAAGCCTAAACTCTCCGGCTCTGCAAGGAGATATAGAATGGACAGACGGCTCTTATGAAAATTTTCTTACTGGAACTGTATTAAAAGAGATCGATGCGCGATTGCAGGCCCAAAAGGAAAAGATCCAGCTGCTCTCTTTTGAGGCCAAAGACGATAAAAAGGGAACTGCAACAGCAGAAGGTACTATTCATCTCGAACCCCGAGCGGATTTTCCCTACGCCTTTGTCGCCGAACTTAACAATGTGCACGCAGTTCGCTTTAATCTTATCGATTGCCACCTCACCGGCCCCATGTATATCAAAGGAACACTTAAAGAGGCCTTAGTCCAAGGCAATTTTCTCGTTCCTCACGCCCACTTTAAAATACCCGATAAAATGCCCTTTGAAGTCCCCTTGTTACCAGTATCCTATGTCAACTGGCCCCATTTTTCTTCGCAAACATGGGCCTCTCCCGCGCGCTTTCCCTTCCACATCCAATGGGAATTGACAGCGGATGAGCGCGCCTTTGTCACTGGAAAAGGATTGGATTCCGAATGGAGGGGCTCGCTGCTTTTGAATGGAACGAATATGAATGTGCTGGCCAATGGAACACTTCATCTTGTTAAAGGAGAATACGCCCTCTTCGGAAAGATCTTCAAACTTACAGAGGGGCAAATCGCCTTTAACGACAAGCCCTCCACCAGCGCCACCCTGAATTTAAGCGGAACGCTCTCTCTTGCCGATACGACTATTACTGCACATTTGCGAGGACCTCTTTCCTCTCCCACCCTCACGCTGCAGTCCAATCCGCAAATGAGTACCAGCGCCATCCTCGCGCGCATTCTTTTCAACAAAGACATCGCAGACATCTCGCAGCCAGAAGCGATTCAATTGGCCACAGCGCTTATCTCCCTTTCCAGCGATGCCGGCCCCTCTATTTTGGAAACCATCCGCAAAAATATTGGAGTAGACCGCCTGACCATCGCCTCTCAAACAGCAAATCCCGATGAGATCGCCGTACAAATCGGCAAATACGTGACCAAAGGCGTCCTGATCACGCTCTCGCAAAGCGCCACGAGCAGTCAGGTAATCGTCGAAGTGGAGTTCAGACACGGATTTGTTTTCCAAGCGGAAACCCAAAAAGAAGAAGAAGGCAAGTTTTCCTTAAAATGGACGCATAGTTACTAATAATTTTACATTTGTAAAGATCGCGCGTCATTTGTTAAGCTGATTGCAGATATAAGGAAATTCGATAGTATGACAGCAGCTTTTCAATCACACACTATTCCTCTTTCTGAGGGTCACACTAAAGTGCAAAATATTTCGCCTGTTGCTGAAACGATAGAAGAAGAGGCCAAGCCTCCTTTAGACCCTCGCCAATCAGCTATTCGCCTCGCGGGAACCTTGCTTAACAATAAGGAAAGCAGCATAGATTTAACGGGCAATGAGGAATTAAGAGTAGACCGCGATACGGTATTCGACGACTCTCCGATTTTATTCGACTATGAAAAAAGAGACCGCTTGGATTCCGATGAAGTCCACGCCTTTCTCGGCGCTCTAAAAGCGCGTTACCATCTCGAAAATGAATCCGGATTTGCTGATTTTAGCTCTAGTGCAAAATTCAGGCCGCTCGATCCGGGCCCTGCCTCTAGCCAGCCGCCGCGCGCGCAAAAGATGGAGCAAAAAAACAAAAAGCCCGCGCCCAAAGACCATAACCTCGCCCTCGCCTTTCTCCACATGCAAAAACATACGCACGATGTAAAGGAAGAGCGCATTAATGAGCTGATCTCGCAACTTGCGGAAGTCAACGAAGAGAATAAAGACCTTCACGATTTGATGAGCGTGTTGACCGCGTGCAAAGAGGGCGGAAAAGCGGATTTTAGCGACAATCCCGAAATGAAGGGCATCATTGATCGGCTCCATAAGCTTAACCCCAAAATCTTTGCTAATCAAAAGACCTATGTTTGGAACAGCTCAACTCAGATCGACGTCACTCTCTCAGCCCTGGACTCAGAGGTGAAAATGAAAGTCTCCAAGACCAATCAACTCCTTATGAAAATTCACTTGGGATATGATGAAAGGATCCAGTTCACTGAAAATGCGCGAAAAGTCCTTGAGATGTTAATACGCCACGTTGAATCGATTATCTCCAAGTTTAACAAGAATTAAAGCGGAATTACTGATGTCCTTTGCAAGCGAAATGGCCGCCCTATTAGATATTCCCCAAGAATCTGTTATTGGCGATGCCGATATGCAACAGATCTATACTTGCGGCTATCAGCTGTACGAAACGGGAAACTACGAGCGCGCCACTCAGTTTTTCACAAAGCTCATCTCGTGCAATCCCTTTATGGAAAAGTATTGGCACGCGCTTGCCAGCTCGCTGCAGATGCAAAAAAACTACCGCGGCGCCGTCAAGGCGTGGTCTTTGGTCGCGCTTTTCGCAGGAGATGACCCCATGCCTCATTTTCACGCTGCCGAGTGCCTCTTTTCTCTAAGAGAAAAGGAAGAAGCCCTGCACGCTCTGCGCGCGGCAGAGGAGCTGGCCATCCAAAATGATCACTACTTTGTTTTGCGCGACAAGATCCACGTTTTAAAAGAGGCGCATGGCAATGAGCTATAAATACGACTCCATTGACCCGGTCTCCTCACCCGGCAGCATCCCGCGCATGAGCGAGAAGATAGCCGAAACGATGGAGCTGCCTTACACTCCCCCTACGCAACCTTTTTCATCGGACGTGCTCGCGCTGTCCAAGGCTCTTGCCGCAGTGCCGGCGCTATCTGCGGAGCGCCCCAAACTCCCCTCTCCAAGCACCCTCAGCGAGCTGCGCTTTTTGAGCATAATATCCGCCCTCAAAGACGACGGAAACCGCTTCACGGATGTCTTTAGCCGCCGCATCGATACTCACAACAAAGAGATTGAGAGAATCAACCAAGAGCAAATTGAAAAGATCAAAACCCATGCGGAAAAAGCACAATCCTCGCAATGGTGGGATACCTTGAAAAAAATGGCTACAGCCCTGCTAACCTCCCTTTCGCTTGCCCTAGGTATCGGTGTTTTAGCTTCAGGCGGCAGCGCCTTTATAGGCGCCGTGCTCATCGGCTCGGCCGTCTTGACAATCGGCAATTTCGTCGCTACGGAAATGCATGTATGGGATGAAGTGGCGCGCTATCTCGCTGGAAACGATGAGGAGCGCAGGAAGAAAATCGGCTGGATTCTTCCCTCTATCGTCGGCTTTATCGCGGCTGCTTTAGGGCTTTTCGGCGGGCTCAATAGCGTTGCTTTCACCTCTACCTTCCTCATGGGCAAAGCGCTTTCTTTAGTCCAAGGAGTGCTTTCCATCGTCCAGGCGACATCTACAATTGGACAAGGCATTTCCCGCGGCGAGCTCATCCGCATACAATCCGATATGCTAGGCGTCCGCATGAATCTAGACGAACAGCGCTTCCACTTTGATATCCTCTCACAATGGATCCAAGGTTTTTTAGGGGAAAGCAAAGATATGAATTCCGAAGTAGGAAAAATAGCATCAATGATCGTGGAATCCAATTATAATATTGTACAACAACATGCTTAAAAAGAGGTTTTTTTATGACACTAATGGCACTACAACCTTCACATCCTGCAGGTTTTATGACAACCAACGAAGAGACTACTCCTCAACCTGCTAAGTTAAAAGGCCGCTCTATCGATCGCTTAATAGATACCCTGGGCCGATCGGACGAAAACTGGCTTAATATTGGCACTGTTTATAAAACGGCTTCTTTTCAAGGAGTGGACACGCAAAAGAAGTTAACCGCCCAAAAACAAGACAACATGACGAATGAGGCGATAGGGATTGTAGTATTTGCTGTGCTTTCCGGAGTGTTAACCATTGCTGCAGCTGCTGCTAGTGTGCAAGCTGCTTCAAATCCCGCTACCCCATCTACTAATAACCCGCATACTACCGCTAACGCCGGCCTTGGCGATGCCTTTAGCAAGTTTACGGATAACATGAAAACCGCAAAAGGCTTAGAAGGCGCATCCACAGCAGGTAGCCGTATTGCAGATCAATCCGGTACTGCTTATTCTACGGTTAAACGCTCTCAGCAAGCTAAACTTCAAACAGAACAGGAGATGGACAAGGAGATGGGACTTAATACCGCGCTCCAAGGCCTAGGGAACATAAATTCTACCCTATCCTCAAACCATACCACTGCAATGGGTATCCTCCAAACCTATACAAAAGCATAGAGAGGCCGATTTGCCCCAAAAAGGGGATTCCTTTAGTATGAGATATGACGAGCTAAGGGATTGAGTTTGGACGCCGAACAAAACCAGCAGCCTCTATGGCAAAAAACGATCGCTAAAGGCGGTTATGTTATTGCCGTAGGGGAATATATTACTCTGATCGTCAGGGTAATAAAGGCAACCTTCCGTCGCCCCCCTGCTCTCAACCTCATCCTAAAACAATTGTACGACATCGGAGTTGCTTCGCTGCCCGTCGTCTCGATAACGGGATTTTCCACCGGTCTTGTCCTCGCTGCTCAAGCCTTCTACCAATTATCCGACAAAGGGCTATCTTCCGTCACCGGCCTGCTCGTAGCCAAATCGATGATGACAGAATTGGGGCCCGTCCTCACCGCCTTCATGGTTACAGGGCGCGTCGGGGCCGCCATGTGCGCGGAACTGGGCACGATGCGCGTCACAGAACAGATCGACGCCTTGCAATCCATGGCTGTCAATCCCCATCGCTATCTGATCGCTCCCCGCTTTATCGCGGGCACCTTGATGATGCCCCTTCTCACTATCTTCAGCATCATCATGGGAATTTTTGGAGGATATCTCATCTCTATTTACTATTTCGGCATGTCGCCTTCTAGCTATTTTGATCCAATGCCCACACACATCACTTATTTTGATTTTGTGACAGGTATTATTAAAGGCTTTGTTTTCGGCATGCAGATTATGACGATTGCCTGCTTTAAAGGTCTGAGAACCGTGGGCGGCGCGGCAGGGGTTGGCCGCTTTACTACGCAAAGTGTCGTTATCACTTACTGTTTTATTTTATTAACCAATTTCTTTTTAACAGTAGGTTTGAACATTATAAACGATTTAATAAATAAATTTTTCTATTAGCTATATAAGATGATTAAGATTACGGACTTATGGAAGCGATTTGGCAAGCTGCAAGTCCTCGCCGGGCTTAATCTGGAAGTGCAAGAAGGCGAAACGATTGTCATACTCGGTCCGTCGGGCATTGGAAAAAGCGTGCTTCTCAAACATATCATCGGTCTGTTAAAACCCGATCGTGGGGCCATTGACATCGACGGCACGCGGATTACCGACCTGGAAGGCCCTGAGCTTTTGCACGCCATTAGGAACATGGGGATGCTCTTTCAGGGAAGTGCTCTTTTCGATTCTATGACGGTGGAAGAAAACGTGAGCTTTTATTTAAAGCAGCATGGAGATCCGCATACGGGGGAAAAGCTGACGCAAGAAGAAATAACAGAACGCGTGAATTACGCTTTAGGAATAGTCGGCTTGCAAGGCGCGGGAGATAAAATGCCCTCAGATCTTTCGGGCGGGATGCGCAAAAGGGCTGCGCTTGCGCGCGTAATCGTCTACCGCCCAATGATCGTGCTCTACGATGAACCAACAACTGGGCTAGATCCCATCATTGCCATGCAGATTAACGAGCTGATCCTTAAAACGCAAAAAGAACTTAAGGCGACGAGCATCGTCGTCACGCACGATATGTTCGCGGCGCTTTACGTCGGAGACCGCCTCGCTTTGATCCGCGATGGAAAAATCGCCCAACTGGCCGATCCCGATACCTTCATTAAAATTGATGATCCCCTGATTAAATTTCTCTATGCTACAATTTCTCAAGACCCGCGCAAGCTGAAGGAGAAAAATCATCATGGGTGAACAAACCAAAAACATGCTCATCGGGGTTTTCGTCATCGCGGCATGCGCTTTGATTATCTGGGTCATCCTTTTTCTCAAACCCTCCGTGGGCGATGGTAAACAGATCCTGTTTGTGCGCTTTTCCGACGTCAATAAAATCCCGATAGGCACGCGCGTCATGTTTGCCGGAAAGCCCGTCGGCGAGGTCGTCTCGATCCAGCCCATCTCCGAAGCGCGCGCAAAACCCTCCAGCGACATCCTGGGACACCTGTACTACTATCAACTCGAATTAAGAATCGATTCCCACGTCAAAGTATACGACACGGATGAGATCTCCATCCAGACCTCAGGGCTCTTGGGAGAAAAATCGATAGCGATTATTCCTAAGCCCGTCCCAAAAGGCATCATCCCTCAGCTTCTGACGTCCAAGCAAATCGTCTATGCCAAGTCAGTCGACCCGCTCGATCGGCTGTTCTCTGAATTCGCCGATCTTTCCAATACCATCGAAAAAACCTTCCAGGAGGCCACCCTTTGGATCCAACGCAATGGCGATGATCTGGGAAATACCATCCGAGCCGCCAACGAGGCCATCTGCGAAATCAAGACCGCTGTGCAATCGATCAACGAGATCAACCTTGCAGACCAGATCCAGACCACCATCCAAAACATCTCCGCCACAGTATCTGATATTCAAGACGCTGTACGACAACTGGAAGACACAGGTGCCTTTGTCAATGCCGGCATTGCTATGAAACACCTGAAAAACAGTTCGATTTCCATCGATCAGATCACGAGCAATCTCGCCTGCGGCAGAGGAACTATCGGGCGGCTGCTCAAGAGCGACGACCTCTACTTGCACGTCAATGCTCTCTTGGGAAAAGTGGATATTTTAATGAACGATGTCAACAATTACGGCATCCTTTTCCATCTCAACAAGAGCTGGCAAAGACAGCGCATCCAGCGCATTACGCTGATGAACTCCCTGGACACACCTGATAACTTTAAAAACTATTTTAATACCGAAGTCGATCAGATCAATATGTCGATGGAGCGCATTTCCCTTCTCATTGATAAAATGCAAGAGACTCCGGAAAACAAAGATGTCTTAAAAGATCCCGTTTTCCTCAAAGATTATGCAGAACTCCTCCGACAAGCCAACGAGCTTTCGGAAACGTTAAAACTTTATAATCAACAACTTTTAGACGCACAATCGGATCCTTGAGAGGCTTTTTTATGGACGTTCCTTATTCCCATCTCACCAAGGGCTCTTTGCTCATCGCCAGTCCCGAGATTGACGCGGGCATCTATTTTCGCAGCGTGCTGCTGATCTGCGAGCACAGTCCCGGAGGATCCTTTGGCCTAATCATCAATAAGCCTTTGGAGATAGAGCTTCCCGAAGAGCTGATAAACATAAAACAATCCGTCAATCCCAATGTGCAAATCCGCGCCGGAGGACCCATCCAACCCAATCAAATGATGCTTCTGCACGCCTTGGAGCGCATTCCCGATCAAACCCTCAAGCTATGCGAGGGCGTATTTTTAGGAGGAGATTTGCAATTTCTGCAAGAGGCCGTTGCCGATGCCAACGGTCCGGCTATACGCTTATGCTTCGGCTATTGCGGGTGGGGCGCCGGCCAGTTGGAGCGCGAATTCTTAAGCGGAGGGTGGTTTTTGCATCCGGCAAGCGCGCAGCACATCTTCGTCATACCTCCGGAAAAACTCTGGCAGACCATCCTGCGGGAAATGGGAGGCAAGTACGCCACTCTCTCCATGATCCCCGAAGACCTCAGCCTAAATTAAGCATCTTGTTCTAAATAAGCTTGAAAGACTAAGATCCTCCCGATTTATCTTTTTTGTCAGGTTTTTTATGGCTACTGGTGTTACTTCAAATCCCGATTCTCCTCCCACCGCTGTTCCACCCGCTTCGCAAAGCAATGGATTCTCCATTGGATGCAGCCTCTGCACAATTGCCGCAAGGACTGGTGTAACAGGTTTGATCGCATGGACGTTTGCACTCAATCCTCTCGGCGCTATGCTCGCTATCAGCACGGCTAGCGTCAGCAATAAGATTTTCGATTGGATACAGGATCAGATGCAAAACAATCCCGCCGGGTGTAGCATGGCAAAAGTGGCAATCTGGGCCATTACGCGTTTTGCCAGCTTAATCATCGGAACGCTTATCGCCAATGCCGCAGGGCTATCGATAGGCTTGGGGGCGGTCTGTCTTTTAAACATTACGACAACAGCTATCGTCGTAGGTGGATTTTTATGCTTGTCGGGCGTGATTTTATCCCTCTTATTGGCTTGCGGATGCCACGGCGTTTTATTCGACCGCTGCACGAACGCTTTTTCCAATGAGATATCCAAAAACGAAGTCCTCGGCGACTTTGTAAATCGCCTGCGACAAGAAAACGCAACACCCTTAAGTAGAGACTCTTAAATGAAGTTCTTCGAAAAAGGGAAGTTTGAATAGCTTGCTGCAAGCGGCGACAACCTTGTTAAAATGCGCCTCGAGTTCCGCATTTACGATGGATAGTGCGCTGAGGGCGCGCTTAATATATTGCGCTTCGATGGCTCTATTGCGAATGAGGAGTGCGGGCGCATAAAAAAGCATGCGCACCAAGTCGTTTTCGCCCTCCGACCATTGTCCGGAGTGATTCATCATCCTCAAAAAGGCAAACAGCTCCGCTCCCATCGCGGCAGCGCTATCGATGCCGTCTTTAGATGTGAAACTGATCGTATCGGGCTTAAATTCTTCTAGAACCTTTAAAAGAAAGAACAAGTAAAAAATATCAATAAAGTCTAACCGGTTCTTGTGAATCAACACGGCTTTTCCCGCAAAAAAAACATCATGGATTAGCTCCATAGTCTCAGGGATAAAGTCCCGCCACGATGCCTTCTTCACATCCATGGGAAAGTGAAATCCACAGGCTTCCCCCCCCTCGAGTTCATCTTTAAATGCCTGGAGGAATGCGTCGGCATCGTCCATATGCGCATACCCTCCGCTCTGCAGATAAAAATCTGTCCCGGTGGCCAATGTAACGACGTGTAAAGCTCCCGAATACTCCTTTTTTTTCGACAGTTCTTCGAGCGCCGTGGCGCGCGCATACTCTTGCTGCGAAGTGCGATCCTGTACATTAAAAATAAGATGGCGCTGATTTCTTTTTCCCGAGCTTAAAGCTCTTAAAAAAAGTTCGAATTCCGGGACGATTTCCACTTTATTGATTACTTCTTGACGCGTAGGAGAAGGCAGATGCAAACAGCCAATGTTGATTTTTTCATTGGAAAAAGAGTAGAGGAAGCAGGGAAGGTTGCCCTGCAATAAAGGATCAAATCCCTTTAACTGCTGCTTTTCCAGAAAAACTTCTCTAGCATTGTGCAAAGGACCATAGGGGGAGAATTTCAAGGCATCGCGCATTTGCTGCTCTTCATCTGCCAAAATATTCCACAGCGTAAGAGGGCTTCGCGAGAGCGAGGATATGCTCTCTGAGGCTAAGCCCTCTTCGATAAGCGATCGGATAATCGGCCTTAAATCCTCAATGGAAGGCAAGCGCATATATAAAGCAATCCCGAGCGAATGAGCTAAATTGAGAATGCAATGGGCGAGCCGCTCCGAGAGCGGCGGCGACTTCTCTACAATGCGTCGATACTCGGTGGATTGAAGAAGAGAGCGCAAAAAAAGCTGAAAATCGAAAAAGTAGTTCCAAGAGCTTTTTCCCAAAGAGGTTTGCATTAAATTCCTCGGATTTGCCGCCATCATCAAAGCTATCAATGCCTTATTCATAAGGGCCATAAGCTCGATATCTTTGTACTTCATTCCCATTCTGTAAAAGTCATCAATGTAGGGGGCCGCGGTGCGCAAAATATCCTTGGCGCATAAATGGAAATCGCGATCGCGGATATATTTGACCTTGGCGAGAGGATCCTCTTCGAGATCATTGACGATCAACCCGTCAAACTGCTCCACGAGATGCATGTGACGCAAAATAGAGCGCGTAAAAAAAGGACGTCCATCCTCTTGGCGTATGAAAAACAATTCATAGTCTCTGTCTTCCCTCAGTCCTTCAATTGTGTCGATCCCTCGCTGCGCGGTCTTTGCCTTTACCTCTTCATCTTCCGCCCCTACCCCCCATTCTTCCTGCCATTGCTCGACTTGTTCTAATTGGCCCTGCAGCTTTGGGGCAATGACGTTGAGATAAAATTGCTGCAGTTCTTTATATTCCTCCCAATCGATCACTTTTTCGAAAGTCTTGCCTTCGGGGAAATGGTGCAGGTACTTTTCGAGATTTGAGGCAGCCTCCATCGCCAGAAGCATGAGGGCCTGCATGCCCTTTTGATTCTCGGGATCGTAAAACTTGCTCTCCTCATTCTCATAAATGCTTCTTAAGTAATTGAACAACAATCGGAAAGTCCCTTTAACTTTCTGAACGTTAAAGGCGAGGTGACGCGGATTATACCAAGAACGAGTAGGGATGAGCTCTTCTTGCGCCTCTTCTGAAAATTCTTTGGGCTTGGCTTTTTCCAATTCTTTGGACGCATCAAGCTCCGCGAGCAGGGAAAGAGAATCTACTGCTTCGAGTATGGCAAGAGTGTTTTGCTTTTTTCTCAAATGCATGGGAATTCCGGAGGTTTAATAAAAACCCTACTGTTATTATTTTACTTATTTCATTTATTAATCAATTAATTTAAATTAATTAACTAAATATCTAATTATTAATAATTAAAATAATTGTTTTACTCTATAAAAAGAAATGTGTAAGAAAATAATAGGAAAGACAAGCGACTAAGCCTGATCCGGGCAGGGTCAAAACCCAGGCGCCGAGCATCTTTCTGCCTATCTTCCATCGGACATGGCCCATGCCTTTGGCAGCTCCAACGCCTGTCACGCTCCCCACAATCATATGGGTCGAACTGACCGGCATCCCTAAAAAGCTCGCGGCTAAGATCACACAGGAGGCGCTCGATTCTGCCGCAAACCCCTGAATCGGGTGCAAAGTGGTAATCTCATAGCCTACTGTGTGGATAATGCGGAAGCCCCCCGACGCCGTTCCCAGCCCCATCATGACCGCGCACGCCGCGATGACCCAAAAAGGAATATACGGAAAAGGAATCCACCCTGCGCTAAAAAGTCCTAAGGCGATAATCCCCATGCTCTTTTGCGCGTCATTTAAACCATGAGAGAGGGCAACAAGGCTCGCCGAGGCAATCTGCAAGCGGGAAAAGATCTTGTTCTTCTTAGGATTCCTCGCATACTCGGCCAGAGAGCGCATGACGATAAGACCCAAAAAAAAGCCCGCGATAGGCGAAATGACCATGGGGATTACCACCTTGAAGAGGACACCTTTCCATAAAATGGCCAAGGAGCCGGAGGCGATCCACGCTGACCCTATCAATCCCCCCACCAAGGCATAAGATGAACTGCTCGGGATGCCAAAATACCAGGTCAATAGGTTCCAGGAAATCGCCCCAACAATAGCGCAGAGGATGACCCATTGCGAAGCGGCCTGAGGGTCGATGAGGCCCGAGGTGATCGTATGCGCGACAGCGCTAATTTGCGTGGCGCCGATTAAATTCAAAGTCGCGGCGAGAAGGATTGCTGTCAAGGGAGCTAAAACGCGCGTGGCGATCACAGTGGAAACGACATTGGCGGCATCATGAAAGCCATTGGTAAAATCGAACAGCAGCGCTAAGACGATGATAAAAAAGATGATATCCCACATATAATTGGACTATACACAAGGATATAATTTTTGAATTCACTTGTGAGGTAAATGCAACCTCCGTTTGCCACCCAAGCGAGTTTTGCAATTATAACTATGCTATTTGCGATCGCCAAAATTCAGCAGCTTTCACGCAGCTGAAATGCGAAGTTGTTTTTCACAATTGGTATTACCTCTTGTGTATATTTCCAAGAAAGCGATACATCTTTATAATAGCTTAGTTTTTAAAAGCGGAGGTTCTGTGAAGCGCTTTTTCCTTGCGGCGGGTTGTTCCCTCGCACTTTTTTCCTGCGCCTTTAGCGCCGAAATGAAAGAGCATGCCCCCAATCCCAAAGGCATTCGCGTCGTCCCTGTGGATCCCACACCAGAGCCCAATCAGGTCAAAACCCGCATCCAATTTCCTAAAGCCGATGAATTGAAAAACAACACGCCGATCAAAGGCCAGATCAAACTCCAAGGATTTCCCCTAGGAGTGGATAGCGATTTTCCGCGCAAAAAAGAGATTTTCAACAATCCCAAAGGGCAAAGCTTGCATGTGTTTATCGACAATCAGCCCTATTTTGCCCTCAACGAAGCGCTCATCGACGCCCTGGACGATTTTGAGGACTACTTCGATCAGACCGTCATGCTGCAGATCCCATTTACCCTGCAGCCGGGCATGCACGTGATGCGCGTTTTCCCCGTGCGCTCTTTCAACGAAAGCCTGAAAGGCGACAACTGCTACGACATGCACGTCTTTTATTATCGGATCATCAAAGACAATCCCCAAATGATTCTCGACGGGCCCTACTTGACCTATAACGAGCCACAAGGAGAGTTTACTTACGACAAAAAAGGCGCCAAGCCCATTCTGCTCGACTTCTACATTCACAACTGCGAGCTTTCCAGAGATGGATATAAAGTGCGCCTCACCATTGATAATGCCAACCAGCGCACGCTCACCACTTGGCAACCCTACTACATTTATGGGCTAAAAAAGGGAGTGCACCACATCCGCCTCGAGCTGCTCGACGCGCAAAACAAAGTCGTCCCCGGTATGTTCAACGACATCGAGCGCAGCATCGTGATTCATTGAATACATCTCAGAGACGTTCTCTGAATTTAGATGGTTTTATTTTTGATGGAGTTTTCTCTCAAATCAATTTCTTTTAGGAATTGGTAGTAATCATTTTTTATGTAGCGCTTCCATTGACATGTCGGAAACAAGTCCTACGGCTAGTTTCCCCTGCTTTGCTAATCGAAGAGCCACTGGCTCTTCGATAAGTCTCCGCAGCCTCTCTTGCGCTTCACCTCGCTTTGCAAAAGGTCGCGTGCTCGTCGGGAGGCCGTGCGAAGCACTGAATCCCCCCACGCCCCACTGCACGTCTGACGACGTGTCGTGTAGGCTCTCCTATGCTGCGATTTTGCTGTGCGATCTGAAGCGTCAGGCTGCTCAGGCATGCTCATTTTCCCACTTCGTGGGTCCCTATTCGCATGTCACTTCGCAGAGCGAACAGTACATACTACATGCTGATAGGCATCAGGTGCATCTTTAACTTAACCCTGCGATGCGACGCGAGAAGGGACCCGCACCGACAGGTGTGGAAAGTGAGCGCGCCTGAGCAGCCCGATTCAGAGAACATCTCTTAGAGATGCTCATCCTTTTGCAATGCGTGCAACTTCTTGACAAAACTGTTCAATTTCTTCTTCGGTATTATAGTAATGGACAGAAGATCGCACTAAATTACTTATTTTCCGTTCTTCAAAATCAAGTCGTGCATATTCTGCAAGAGAAACTGAAGTATTCATCTGTTTTTGGTGCAATTCTTGTGAAACAACTGCTGATTCTATTCCATTCACAGTAAATGTGACAATTCCACATTTTTTTTCCCCTAAATCATGAAGATGCACTTGAGGAATTGAAGAGAGCTTAGTACGAAGGGAATTGGACAGAACACGGATGCGACCCCAAATATTCTCAAGTCCCCAAGAAGAAGCATACTCAATTGCAGTTTTCAGGCCAATCATGTTGGAATAATTACGCTCCCAGGTTTCGAAGCGCGTGGCATCTTTTTTAATTTCATATCGATTAAGTGCAATCCAAGGAGCTGCATGCAAATCGAGGAAGGGGGGCTCAAGCTGGTCTATCCTAGATCGGTTGATATAAAGAAAACCGGTTCCTCGAGGACCTCGAAGATATTTTCTACCAGTGGCACACAAGGCATCGCAATAAAGCTGTTCAACATCGATTGGCATTTGACCCACAGATTGAGTAGCATCTAGAATGTAGAAAATGCCTTCTGCTTTGGCAATCCTACCGACAGCTTCTGCAGGATTGATGAGTCCTCCATGCGTAGGAACATGAGTGATCGCAATGAGCTTTACTCGAGAATCAACTATAGACTCCAAAGCTGAAACTGAAAGCTGTCCATGTTCATCATCTGGAATGACCTCGATTCTAACTCCTGTTTTTTTAGCAATTTGAAGGAGAGCAATATAATTGCTCGCATATTCTGCTTTGGCAGTCAAGATGCGATCACCTGACTCAAACTGAAGGGAATAAAACACCATGTCCCAAGCCCGAGTAGCATTTTCAAAATAGGCGATCTCTTGAGGAGAACAGTTGATGAGTTTGGCCGCGGCAGCATAAAACTCATCAATTGTTTTATGCGCGATGTCTGCTGCTTCGTACCCTCCCATTTCAATCTCTAGCTGAAAATGAGTATTTACAGCTTCAATGACAGGGTCTGGAAGGAGTGCTGCTCCTGCATTATTAAAATGAAGAACGTTTTTGCAACCAGGGGTTTCTTTTCTAGCTTGAGCAACATCTAATGGCATCAACCACATCCAAAAATAATTTTCATCCTTCTCCGAAGGAAACCCGGCCCTTAGGGGCCGGGTATTTTCAAAACAATGTTGGGCCGAGTTCGAAGCTCGGCCCCCAACTTATAATCCCAGGCCTTAAGGCCTGGGTTCACTAAATGAAACTATACTCTTCTAAAAATTATCTTACTTAGCGAAAAAAACCACAAGAATCGCATGTGTTGAGTATTATAGTAATTTAAAACAATATTGAGAAAATCTCCTGCGTCGGCTTTGCAGAAAATTTTTCATCTTCGCTCGCGCCTTGTACTCGTACAATGGTCGCTCGCTCCAGACAAAAAATTTTCGCAGCCTCCTTGCATATTTTTCTCAATCTTGTTTTAAATCACTATACTGTCCCATTAGCGTCCTTTTCTGTATCTAAAAAGAGCTTAAATTTGATCAAATTTTTGGGATCATTTTCATGGAGAATTTGGGGATGGGTGGCTCCGGGTTCCCCGCCGGTTTGCAGCAAGCTGTCTTCACTTCGAGTTCTGAATTTAGATGGTTTTATTTTTGATGGAGTTTTCTCTCAAATCAATTTCTTTTAGGAATTGGTATTAATCATTTCTTAGGTAGCGCCTCAATCGACATATCGGAAACAAGTCCTTATAACGGAAGGCCCAGACCTGGAACTCTCTTGTTTTCCTGAAAAATAAGATGTATTATTCTCCGAAAAGGAAAGAAGAACATGCACGAAAGGCCTCGAATCTCTGTCTATATTGCGACAAGCATCGATGGTTATATTGCCCGTAACGATGAGAGTCTGGATTGGCTGGATCGAGTAGGCGGATTCGAAGAAGATTATGGATTTAAAACTTTTCTCAATAGCGTTGATACGTTAATTATCGGCCGAAAGACTTATGAAATTGCCTCGACTGTTCCAGACCCTTATCCTGGAAAAAGAGTAATCGTCTTAAGCTCTAGCTTGAGTTCTGTCAAAACAGGCATGGAGCTTTACAGTGGGGATTTAACTAAGTTAATCGCCAAGCTACAGAAAGAGAGTGTAAAACACATTTGGGTCGATGGCGGAACGACGATCTCTCAATTTCTCTCCTCTCAAATGGTTGATACCATGACTTTGTCTATCATCCCCGTGATTCTTGGTGCTGGAATTCCGCTCTTCCATTTGATAGACAAGGAGATCCCCTGTCGGTTGATATCCTCTCAATCCTATCCCAGCGGACTTGTTCAGTTAAATTACGAGATTATTAAACAATTCACGGATGCCAAAGACAAACTCTACTTCAAAATTGTGGATTATGAAAGCGATGATTATAAAAAATCGGTTGCTTTGCGAGAAGAAATCTTGCGCAAACCCCTCGGTTCTTTTTTTACTCAAGAAGAGCTAGCACTTGAAAAAGAGCATATTCATGTAGCTGGTTTTTTAGGGCAAGAATTGTGCGCAACCGCGGTTTTGGTGCTGGAAGGCAAACAGCTAAAAATGCAGCGCGTCGCCATCAAGGCGCATCTGCAAGGCAAAGGCATTGGATCTGCACTCATGTGCTTCTGCGAGGATTACGCCAAAAAGCATGGTTATGCGTCCATCTATTGCCATGCCAGAGAAACAGCCATTCCCTTCTATTTAAAGCATCAATACATTTTGGAAGACGAATCCTTTGATGAAGACGGCATTCCCCATCACAAAATGAGAAAATCGCTGTGTCCACAATGAAAAGTCTCCAAAACGCGAGTGTAAAATATCTCAAGCGATTGGCACTTCTGCTCGCAGGAATTGCCTGCGCCTTGTGGCTAGGACATTTTTGCCTCGTGCAAACGCGTGGATTTGCCCTTTATAAAATCCGCTCCCGCCTGTCCTATAATCCCGCTTGGGAGGTATCTTCCCTTTCCAGGGACACGCAGGAAGAGTTAAAACAGATTCTCAGTCAGCCTTTCCGCTTTTTAAACAAGGGAGCACAAGCGTACGTCTTCCTATCTGAAGATGAGCGCTACGTGATCAAGTTTTTTAAGATCCATTCCTTAACGCATCCCACTTGGCTGGATTGGGTGTATCCGCCTCTGCACTTACAGCCTTTTAAACTGCGCAAAATTTTGGAAAAAAGACAAGCGTTGAACAAATCATTTGCCAGCTACAAGATCGCCTACGAAGAGCTGAAAGAAGAAACCGGCATCGTCTTTCTGCACCTCAACAAGACACACTTCCTCCATCAGACGCTTACCCTGTTGGACAATTTGAACATCGCGCACCGCTTAGACCTCGACGATATGGAATTTCTCGTTCAAAAAAAGGCCGAGCTCTTCTATCCCTTTTTAGAAAGGAAGTTGCGCGAAAAAGGCATGGAAAAGGGCAAAGCGATCATTTCTCAGCTCGTGCACTACCTTCAGATGCGCAGTGAAAAAGAGATCTTCGACAAGGACCCCGATCTCGAGACAAATTTTGGAATTTTAGACGATAAAGTGGTGCAGATCGACATAGGGCGTTTCCAAAAAGACCCGACGCGGAAAAATCTCCAAGTCTACCATCCTGAGATCATGAGGATCACCGATGTCTTTAATCAATGGCTAAAGCAAAACTATCCGCTTCTTTCCACCCATCTTGAACATGAAATCGAAAATCTATGAAAGTATCTCGTTATATTAGTCTTCTGTTTTTTTGTTTTTTTGCCTGTGCAGAAGAACAAACTACGTTGTCGATGGCCAATACCCGTCCTTTTGAGCCTCGCTGGGAAGGGCGCGCCCTAAGCCAAGAAACGGAAAAAAGGCTAACCGAAGCTTTAAACCAAGAGTACCGCTATCTCAACGCAGGCGTGCAAAGCGTGGCTTTGATCAGCAAAGATGGAAAGTATGTCCTTAAATTTTTTAAAGAAGAGCCTTTCTCTCCTCCTTTAGAGGAAGGGAAAGTCACTATTCCCTTCTTATCGCAGTGGAACAAAGAGCAAAAAAGAAAAAAGCGGGAAGTAAAACGCGATCAGATTTTTACCGCTTACAAGACGGCCGGCGATAGATTTTACAAGGAAACGGGCATGCTTTATGTGCACTTTAACAAAACCGATTACCTCGATAAAACGCTCACCTGGCAGGATGCCTTGGGAAGAAATTACCGCGTGGCACTAGACGATTGCGACTTTGTTGTCGAAAGGCGTGCGGAACCTTTGCATCTGCACCTTAGAGCGCTGCTCGAAAAAGGAAAGGGTGATGAGGCAGGGTATGCCGTGCGCGATCTTTTAAATCTGCACCGCGTATTTTACGCAAAGGGCATGCGTAATCGCGATATAGAGTTTACGAATAATTACGGATTTGTCGAAGAAAAGCCCGTGCTGTTTGACGTGGGGCGCCTTTTGCCTTGTCTCGGTCAAGAAGGAAAGGAAAAATACCAAAAAAAACTCAACGCCTTTCTGCCGGCATTCCGCTCTTGGATAGTTGCTTTTTATCCTCAGCTCATCTCCTCCTGCGATGCAGCAATTGACGAGATTATGTCTACGCTCTACATCGATCCTTGCGCCCTATCGATGACCTCTTTTCACCTTTATGAGGCAAAGTGGGAAGTGCATGCGCTGAGCGCGCAGGAAAAAAAAGTCGTCCTCAATGCCCTCTCTCAACCCTATAGATACTTAACGACAGGTGGACAAAGTTTCGTCTATGCCAGCGAAGATGGCAAATATATCCTCAAATTTTTCAGGGAGAAGATTTTTTCGCTGCCCAAAGACAGCGGCACTCAGTCGCTATGGACGCGATGGGAGAAGGAAAAAAAGTCTAAGCAGCGCCTGGCCAAGCGCGAGAGAATCTACTCTGCTTACGCGCTCTCTTTCCAGAAGCTTGCGCAAGAAACGGGCATCCTCTTTGTACATCTCAATCAAACCCAGGATCTGCAAAAGTCTTTAAATCTCTACGATCCTTTAGGCAGGCCCTTTTCCGTTGAGCTGGATGAGTGCGATTTTATTTTGGAAAAGCGCGCGGTCTCTTTGCAAGACCATCTCGATAGCCTGCTAGAGCAGGGGGAAGTCAAGCAAGCCGGAGAAGCGCTTAAAAGCTTGCTCGAAATGCACTACCTCTTCTATCAAAAAGGCGTGCGCAACCGCGATAAAGATATCCTTCACAACTTTGGTTTTGTCGATGGACAGCCCGTTTTATTCGACGTAGGGCGCCTTTTGTCCTGCGATGCGAAGAGCAAAGAAAAGTATCAAAAAAAGCTTAAAAAGATTTTGCCGGATTTCCGTATCTGGATTGCCAAGCACTACCCCATATTGATACCCTACTGTGATAGTGCTATTGCCACCCTTACTGAGAAATTATTTTATGATAATTAGAGGAATGTGGCTTCTTATTTTAGGCACAGGCCTCTACTTCACGGCCCTGTTTTGCCAAAGGCAAACAGATGGCTTTTCCATCGAGCGCATTACTTCCTATTTTCCTAAAAACGTCACATGGTGCGATTCAGCGGCTTTGTCCGCTAGCCAGTCGCAAGAGCTGCGCGAGGCGTTGGCCCAATCCTTTCGCTACTTAGGTTGCGGAGGCCAGTGCTTTGCCTTTGTTTCTGAGGACAACCACTACGTACTCAAACTCTTCAAGACGCACTTTAACCTTTTCAGCCCTATAACACTTCTCAAACTTCCCTTCTTCTCACAAGAGAAGCGCGAACGCAAACTCGAGAGAGCCTTGTTTAAATTGCGACGCGACTTTAACAGCTACCTCATTTCAGGCACAGAACTCAAAAAAGAAACAGGAACGCTTTTCGTGCATCTCAAAGAAAGCGGCAATCTCAACAAAAAGGTGCGCATCTACGACAAGCTCGGCATCGCACATGTGCTGGACCTCGATAGATTTGCCTTTGCCGTGCAGCGCAAGGCAACACTCGCTTTTTATCACCTGAGCTCTCTCATCGAAACAGGCCAAACCATCAAGGCTAAGCTGGCCATGAGCGCACTGCTAGAACTAGTCCGCCAGCGCTGCCACAAGGGGTTTAAAGATGAAGATATACGCGTGGAATGCAACTGCGGATTCATCGAAGATCAGCCTTTTTTTATCGACATGGGGCGCTTTGTAGAAGATAATTCCCGAAAAGATGCAGAGAGCGCTCAAAAGGATATGCAAGCCGTTGCCGATCAATTACGCCTTTGGATAGAAAAGCATTATCCTTATTTGACCAAGAGTTTTTGTGAAATATTTCCGTAAAATACTCCTCTACTGCATCCTGCTGCCTCTTTTGTGCATCGCTGTCGCGCGCTTTTGCCACCATCAGACAAAGGGCTTTCGCATCGCAAAAGTGCAAAATAACTTAATGGACAGCGGCCACGATGCTCTCAACGCGGAAGAGATCCGATGGATCCGCTCTCTGTTTGCTTATAAATTCCGTTATTTGGGACGTGGCCATCAGAGCTTTGTCTTCCTCTCCGACGACGATGCGCACGTCATTAAAATCTTCAACAATTGCCAGCAAAGCAACAGCGCTTTTTTCCGCATGTTGAAACCAATCCCCTGGCTGGGGCGATGGGCTGAGCGCCAAGCCCGCTTTTGCGAAGAAAACTTAAGAAATACAGCTAATAGTTACCGCATTGCCCTTGAGGAAATGCCGGATAAAACAGCACTTCTCTTCTTGCACGCGCGCCAGACGGAAAACCTCCCTCCTCTCACCATTGTCGATCCTCTCAATATTACACACAGGCTCAACGCCAACCCACTTGGGTTTTTGATACAAAAAAAAGCTAAACTCGCCTACCCGATGCTCGAAGAGTGGATTCAAGCGCAAAATCTGGAGGCCGCAAAACGCGCTCTGTGCAAGCTGCTGGATCTCTTCATCTGGAAATGCCGCCAGGGCATCGCCGACAATGATCCCCTCATCCGCACTAATTTTGGCTTTATTGAGGAGGAAGCCATCCAGATCGACGTGGGACCTCTTTCTAAAAATCCCTCTATTCAAGATGTGGCCACAATGCAAAAAGAAATTATTAGAATTTCCACCAGTTTAAAAAATTGGCTTTCTGAAAAGTGTCCAGAGCTGTGTGTCTTTCTTGATGAACAATTGCAAGAGCGTCTATCCTTGAAGGATGAAAAGTAAAATAATTTTCACTTTTAAGCTTCTCTGTTTTTTTTCCGCATTCTTATGCCTGCACATGCTCATCGAGCTCAAAACGCACGGATTTTATCTACAAAGAATCTTTGCAGACGATTTGCCCTTCTGCGCAGAGTGGGAGGTTGCCCCTTTGACAGCACAAGAAAAACAGAGCGTGGAGCGCGCTTTGGAGCAACCCTACACCTTTCTCGGTGCAGGGAGCGAGTGCTTTGCTTTTTTAAGCGCGGATGGCAAAACGGTGATCAAATTTTTTAAACTCGATCCTCTGCGGCCCGTCTACTTTCGGCGCGGCCTCTTCGCAGAAGATCACAGTGCAAGCGTCCATACCCTCATCCCCTCCTATCCCTTCCTAGAGCGCCTGCCCTACTTTGTGCAACACGCTGCCAGGCGCGTGCTCGGCATGCGCGAGTTTCGCATCCAACGCACCTTTTCCAGTTTGAAGACCTCATACGAGAACTTAAAAGAGGAGACGGGCCTACTCTACTTGCATCTCAACCCCACGCAGGGCTTGCGTAAAACAATCACTCTATACGATCCCATTGGCATTGCTCATCAGATCGCCCTGGACGGCGTGCGCTTTTATCTCCAGGAAAAAGCCATCCCGCTCACCACCCATTTTCTCAGCCTGAAAGAAAAAAATGATCATTACCGTACCCAACAAAGTCTAGATTCTCTTTTCTCCCTGATTATAAAGCGCTGCAGCAAAGGCTTTGCAGACCGCGACCCTTATAACAAGAATTTTGGCTTTATCGGCAATCGCGCCATAGAAATAGACACCGGCTCGTTTATCCCTTCTTCGCTCATGCAACAGCCGCGCTACTATAAACAGGAACTTTTTTATATCACTTTGGAATTAAAAGAATGGGCGATGCGCAATTATCTTCAAATGCTTCCCTTTCTCGACGCGCGAATAGCCGAAGAAATAGTTACAAATTGAGAATCTATAGCGCGTGCGCTCTATTCTTGATCCTCGCCGCTTTGCCAATTGTGCTCTATCGCTATAAAGGTGGATATTTGCGCTTCAAGATCGTATCGCGGCTAGAAAGCGATGCCGTGTTGCCGGCAGAAGAGCCCAGCTTCAAGACCTTTGCGCCACTTCTCGATCAACCTTTTTATTTTATGGGAAGCGGGGGAACCAGTTTTGCTTTTTTAGGCAAAGATAAATACACAGTTCTTAAGCTCTTCAAACACCAGCATCTCACCCCGCGCACGGGTGCTTTAAAACGGCACCGCCACAAAAGCCTCCTCTTTTTCTTCACAAGCTGCGCCATCGCCTACGAAGAGCTGCGTGAAGAGACGGGTTTACTCTTTCTCACTTTGCACAAAAGTAAGCGCCATCAAAAGGTAGTCCATCTGATCGATCGCCTCGGCTTAACCCTGAAAATCGACCTCAGCCAGACGGAATTTGCCTTGCAGCGCCGCGCTGCGCCGCTCTTTGCTCACCTCGACACCCTCCTGCAAAAAGGAAATGTGGATGAGGCCCGCGTCATAATCAATGGGCTCATCGATCTCTTGGCTAAGCGAGCGAGCAAGGGGATTGCGGACCGCGATCCCCACCTGAGCCTCAATTTCGGCGTTGTAGATACGAAGGTGATTGAATATGACATCGGCTCCTTTTCTCGAGAGCCTTGCCTCGCACTCCCCTCGCATTTCAAAAAAGAACTCTTCTTTTCCACCTACGAACTCAGGGATTGGCTAAGCGCGCGCTCCCCTCTTCTATTAGAATATCTTTTGAATAGACTTCGAGCCTATCCTTGAATTATATTTCTTCTACTCCATGAATGAATTACTCTTTTTTTTACATTTAATCCTTATTTTCGGTTTCGGCGTCATCGCTCTGAAACTGGGCAAATCTTACCTCACGACGTGGGTGGCGATTCAGGCTATCCTGGCCAACCTCTTTGTCGTTAAACAAATGCATTTTTTTCATTTCAACATCACCTGTAGCGACGCTTTTGCCATCGGCAGTATTTTAGGCCTCAATCTCTTGCAGGAGTACTTTGATGCCCAAAGCGCCAAAAGAGCACTATGGGGTGCTTTTTTCGCCATGCTCTTTTTTGCTACGATGTCGCAAGTCCATCTCCTCTACATCCCCAGCGCTTTTGACACGACGCAGGAGGCGTTTAAATGCCTACTATCCCCCTCCCCACGCTTATTTGCCGCATCGGTGCTCGTCTTTTTGATCTCGCAGCAGCTGGACATACGCCTCTTTCACTTTTTTAAACGCAAAGCGCACCTCCTCCCCTTTGCCGTGCGCAGCAGCATTTCCACCATCCTGAGCCAATTCATCGACACGCTGCTGTTTTCTTTCTTGGGGCTTTGGGGACTGGTCTCCTCCTTATGGGACATTATTTTCGTCAGCTTCTTAATTAAAATCGCCATCATCGCATTTCTCATCCCGCTCATCGCCCTTATCAAGCGCATCGCACCTGGGCAGCCGCATAAGGTACCTTTATGAAAGGCTTTCATTTCGAACTTGTGCACACCTCAAAGAAGTCGCGCGCGCGCGCGGGGCGCATCCATACCCCTCACGGTATCATAGAGACGCCCAACTTTGTGGGAGTGGGAACCAACGGCACACTAAAAGCCCTGGACAACAGCGCTGCCCATCAGATCGGTTTGCAATTGATGTTCTGCAACACCTATCATTTGCTCTTACAGCCGGGAACGCATGTCGTTAAGCTTGCTGGAGGACTGCATCGCTATATTAACCGCTCTGCGCCCATCATCACTGACTCTGGAGGCTTTCAGGTATTCAGCCTCGCCTACGGCTCCGTCGCCGATGAGCTGAAAAGCAAGGGAACAAAAAAACAAGGCGGGGGCCATGTTCTCAAGATCACCGAGGAGGGCGTGCTTTTCCGCTCCTATCGCGATGGCGCGAAAGTAACCCTGACACCGGAGAGCTCCATTGCCGCGCAAAAAGACCTGGGCGCAGACATCATCATCGCCTTTGACGAACTCCCTCCCTACCACATTTCCCACAACGCCCTGCAAAAATCGCTCGAGAGAACGCACCGCTGGGAAGAGCGGTCTTTAAAAGCCCACCTGGCCAACGTCAATGGCCAGGCGCTTTACGCCGTGATTCACGGCGGAGTGGACCTAGGCTTGCGCAAGACCAGCTGCGATTTTTTAACTGCGCTTGCCTTCGACGGCTTTGCCATCGGAGGGAGCATGGGGAAGACCAAGATGGAAATGCACGCCATGCTCTCCGCCCTCCTCCCCCAACTTCCCTTAGACAAACCTAATCATCTCCTAGGAATAGGAGATCTCGAATCGCTGCATCTGACCATTCCGCTCGGCATCGACACATTTGATTCCTCCTATCCCACGCGTGCGGCCAGGCACGGCATTTTGCTCACGCAAAACGGCCCCCTCAAGATCACCAAGAAAAGCCATGCAACAGCCCTTGCGCCCCCCGAAGAGGGGTGCGAGTGTCCCACTTGCCGCTCTTTTACCCTGGCCTACATGCACCATCTCTTCAAAGCCAATGAGCTTGCAGGCCTTTCTCTAGCCACCGCCCACAATCTCCATTTCATGGTCAAGTTCATGCAAACCATTCGCCACCAAATCCTCCATGACGAAATTTAAGAGAGCATTTTGATTTTATTTATTAGACTTCTTTCGAAACTCATCGGGCTAGCTCCAAGTTATAAATTCCGGCGATTAGGTTGAAGCGAAGCGCAAACCTTTTCCGCCTATTGCGGTAGCGATCGGCAATGATCTTAAACCGCTTCAGGCTTCCGATAAC
>DASXPV010000069.1:0-3245 GCA_036493355.1 Rhabdochlamydiaceae bacterium | reverse complement strand
CTCTTAATCAGTAGGTTGAAGGTTCGATTCCTTCCGCGCTCACCAAATCTTTTCAATAGCTTACAATCCGGAGAGAGCAACTGACGTGGCCTTCGTGGATTTTCATTTGAGAAAATTGTAGCTACCCCGAGCATTCTCAGTGCTTCGTGCAATGCTTTCAAAGCATCGCAAACGAAGCGTTACCAGAGCACCTGGTTCGGGACCAGGGGGTCGGAGGTTCAAATCCTCTCTCCCCGACCAAATCCAAGAAAACAAATTACTTGCATCCTCTGTCGGTCATCCGACAAAGACCTTTTGAATACCTGGGTGCAAGATGGGCACTTTCGCTGATTTTGTAAAAGAACGTCAATACCTCAAGAACGTCTCTCCCCGCACAATCGAGTTCTATTGGGACTGTTTCAAGTCCGTCCAAAAGCACGGCGATTTCACATCAGAAGGCCTCAAAAAGTGGATTATCGGCTCAAGACAGGCCGGAGTATCTCCTGCGTCAATAAACACTCGGATAACGGGAATTAACGCTTTCTTGAAGTGTCTGAAGCCGGTCACAAACTTTCCTTTCTAAAAGAAGAAGAGCGGGTTCTGCCGACTTATCCGGTGGAACATCTGAAGCGGTTGATTGATTTCAAGCCGAAAGGGTTTTATCAGTCCAGGCTTCACGCGCTAATTCTGACGATTCTGGATACGGGTCTCCGTGTAGAAGAAGCTCTTCGCCTTAGAAAAACCGAAATCGACTTCGACAATATGGTGTTTCGGGTCCAAGGAAAAGGAAACAAGGAGCGCCTTATTGCGTTCTCGTATGGCCTGCGCAAGACGCTTTACGCTTGGAGTCATAAGCATGAACACATATATCTTTTTCCGACTTCTGACGGCGGCAGGCTTATGCGCCGAAACACGCTTCGAGATTTTAAGTTGCTTTGCAAACGGCTTGGGTTTGTTGCGGTTCCTCGTTCGATTCACGCGCTGAGACATACGTTTGCTGTTAATTATCTGAGGCAGGGTGGTTCGGTCTTCCACCTGCAAAAAGCACTGGGGCACACATCACTTGAGATGAGCCGGCGCTATGCCAACCTGCTTACTGAGGATTTACAGGAGATGCAGCAGAAGGTGTCGATTCTGAATCGTTACCGATAACATTTTAGGCCGGGGAGAACATGTCTGCAATCTTTTGGGCTTTTGTTCTCTTCGGCTGGATTTTCAGTGGTCCCGAATTTCTCTTAAAACGCTTTAGGTCTTCCTGCATTTGTTTGAGTCCAGCTGCATGCTTGCCGAGTAACCTGCCATATGCAGCGGCCTCCGCATCAAGCTCTTGTTTCTTACGGTTAATTTACCGCTCTAGTTTTGCTATTCGTGCTTGTTTGGTCATTTGATTTTTGGATTGAAGTTAATTTTTTTCTAAGGTCAAAAGCGCGGTCATTCAACTTGTGAATCAGCCGACCAGCGGCGGAGGACTCGGCAAGAAATTCGTCCAGGTCATCAATTAACGCCTGCAATAGGCTTGGCTCCCTTTCAATTTTGTAGATTTTGTTTGGTTCCATTTTCATGTGGTGTTAAAGTTTGCGGCATGAGTACGCCTGCGGTTTCACCAGAGCCGGTTAAACAAGAGTTCAATTGGAAACGCCTGTTCATCAAGGCTGCGGGCTTCGGTGCGGGGTTTGGGCTGATGTTCGTCCTTTGCGCTTTATCGATTAACTGGTACGAATCTCGCCCTAAACCGCCGAAGCCATGGGACGGAAGCGCGATAACAGCGGAATATCGAAACTTGAATGCCGAAGAGGACCAGAAAATCCAATTGTTGTACACACTCAGCAACAATACTAATTACGATTTTAGAATTGAGGAATCCGACAAAGCTGAAATCGGAATGAAATTAGATTCTCCCGACACATATGCCGAATTCAACCAATATACGAAGATTGACTTGCCAATTTTCATTCCAGCACACAAAAAAACGATTGCAATTCTTCATTTTCAGCAAAGTTATCCCATTAAGTTCAAGGCAAATGGGACAGAGGACGAACGTACTAAATACCGGCGTGATATAGAAGAGTTTTTGAAAAAGAAAGAAGTTCTTACCGGCTTTGTTCTTCTACATGAGCCAACACGATATCGAATTGATTTTCCGCCTGGCTGGAATAAGGACTCAGCCAAGAAGTAATTTCAATTCCTCTTCCTTCGCAAGCAGCTCCGCCGGCGTCCAAATCTTGGGTGTCACTGCCCGGCGCCGCAATTCACGGAATCTCTTCAAGCCCAGCCACTTCTTCACCCATTCTGTGAACTGAATCGGTTCACTGTGAGCCCAGAACAAGTGATGCCTATAACAGAGAGTTACAGCGTTATTCTAAATCCCAACGGACTGATTTATTTCTGCGCGAGAAGATGTGCGCACATTGGAGAGTTTTGCTCGTTCCGCATACGAGACATTTGCCGTCTCTGGCTCGAATGACCTGGCTAAAAAGTTTGTCCAGGCGGGTGATATGGATTTTCAATTTTTGGTGTTGCCAATTAGCTTTTCTAACTTAGCAGCGCGCCCATATGATGCGCTCGGTATATGGTCTGCATAATCGTCTTTGTTCTCTGGCTTAATAAAGGCCAGACCCAGATATTCTTCGAGCGATTTAATGCGCTTAAGCAGTTCTTTCTTGCTCATATTGTTGTTGTTATTAATTGTTTTGTGAGTAGAATTGTTGTATGCACATGGACGAAGGACAAATTAAGCTGTGGGCCGCAATTCTAGCGCTCGGGAATACGCTTATCCAGATTCTTTCGTCTAAAAAATCTCGCCGTATCGGTGCGTCCCTTTTTAAAAAAACCATTTCTGTTCCACGTGGAATTTCAACGATTTTAAAAAATGACTATCGTGTGGCGTATGTACGCCAAGTGTTTGAAAATCAGTATCGAATTTCAACAGAAGTAGTCCGAATTGGACTAAAAAGAAGTTTGCAGGTTCATAAGTCATTCTGGACCAAAGTCTTACGTGCCTTTAAAAAAAACGAATTCATACATCCGATTCGGGCTATCAGGTTTGCACCTTTGGTCGCAAACTACACACATTCATAGCGTTTAATCATGACCTTTCAATCGGTGTGCAAAACTGAACGAATTCTTCGGCACAGTCATCTTTATCCCACTGCACGACGACACGACCCGGCATCGTGGCTGGCTCTAATGGCACAACGGAATCAAGCTGGCCTTGGCAGATCACCATCCCGCCGCTGTGCTGGCTCAGATGTCGGGGCAAGTCCTGC
>DASXPV010000068.1:0-13224 GCA_036493355.1 Rhabdochlamydiaceae bacterium | reverse complement strand
TGTGATTTTACATCAAGCTTCCTCTTTTTCTCTTAAGCCAATGCCGAAAGTTACGGAGTAACTGAAGGCGTCTTTCACAAAAACCATTCATGCTCGGCTTCTCGGGTTCCTATTTCGCCCAATCTGCTATTCGTTACCCACGATTTTACTATCTATGCCTGAATTGGTCAAAACCCTATGCAAAGAAAAACCGCAAAAACCTGCCTCATAAGCGGTAACAACTTCAGCTCCTTTGAATTTGCTTTTGCAATATTGCACCAGACAATGGGGATCTGCAGGTAGCCGATCTTTTTTGACAATTTGTCGGTCACAGACAGCCGTCACGGAGTAACTCTTTTTGTGCACATCTATTCCTACATAAACTCGTTTTGTTGTATAGTCTCTCATAAGTAGTCCTCCTCTAGAGTTTTGTTTGCTTAAAAAAAATCTATGAGGACTGCTTTTTATGCGCTAGATGATAATCCAGCGACTAAAATCTACATAGTAACTGAATCGTCGGGCTGCTCAGGCGCGCTCATTCCCACACCTGCCGGTGCGGGTCCCTTTTCGCGTAGCTTCGCAGAGCGGGCATTATATTACTGACGCTGTTAAGTATCGGGTTAATTTATTTAAACTTCGCTCTGCGAAGCGACGCGCGAATAGGGACCCACGAAGTGGGAGTATGAGCGCGCCTGAGCAGCCCGACGATTCAGATCGCACAGCAAAATCGCAGCGCAGGAGAGCCCGAAGGGCGTAAAGCGGGGCTGTATAGGATACGCCCCGCCGACGAGCACGCGGCTTTTGCAAAGCGAGGTGAAGCGCAAGAAGGCAAGCGGGAAACTAGCCGTAAGGACTTGTTTCCGACATGTCAATGGAAGCGCTACCTAAGAGACGTTCTCTAAGAATTAAATTGCAACCATGTCAATGGAAGCGCTACCTAAGAGACGTTCTCTAAGAATTAAATTGCAAACATACACTATTACATCCACTTTTGGACGATGGGATATCGGCGTCCCACGCGGAATGCCTTTTTGCTCACGCGAATGCCCGGCGGAGCTTGGCGCCTTTTGTACTCCGCGCGATGGATGCGGTGGATAAGATCCACCACCAGCTCGATGGGCAGCTGGTACTTCTCTGCAATCTCTTCGGGAGGGAGAAAATCCTCCACATACCCCTGCAAGACCTTGTCTAAAACCGCATAGTCGGGAAGCGTGTCTGTGTCTTTTTGACCGAATTTGAGTTCGGCGGAAGGCACTTTTTCAATAGTCGTGCGAGGAATGACCTCATTTTTGCGGTTGAGCCAGTGCGCAAGGGCATAAACTTGCTGCTTTGTGACATCGGAAATAACGCTAAGTCCCCCTGCCATATCGCCATAGAGGGTGCAATAGCCCATCGCCATCTCGCTCTTGTTTCCCGTGCTCAAGAGGATGTAGTCTAGCTTATTGGAAATCGCCATCAAAATAATCCCGCGCATGCGCGCTTGGATATTCTCTTCTGCTACATCTTCGGGTTTGCCCTGAAAGAAAGGCTCTAACGCGTCCAGCGCCGTTTGAAAAAAAGGTTCAATGGAAATGTGCAACAACTCGATTCTCAAATTCTCAGCTAATTTTTGCGCATCGGCAACACTGCCCTCCGAGCTGTAGCGAGACGGCATGCTCAGCGCAAGCACATTGTCCTTGCCTAGCGCGTCGACAGCGATGCAAGCCACAAGCGCGGAATCGATTCCCCCCGAAAGTCCCAGGCACCCCCTTTTAAATCCCAATTTATGCATGTAATCGCGCACTCCCAAAACTAAAGCGCGGTAGAGGTCTTCCACGTCATCGTGTGCAAAGGCGCACTCTTTTGCAGGAACACTCAGATCGATGAGCATCTCATCTTCTTCAAACCCCTTGGCCACTTGGCAAAGCCGCCCTTGCGCGTCCAGATAAAGGCTATAGCCATCGAAAACCAGCTGATCATTGCCTCCCACCTGGCAGCATAAAATCACAGGGCAATGCAGCGCTTTGCAGCTTTGCGCACATACCTTGCGGCGAATATCGGGTCTTTGAAATTGATAAGGCGAAGAAGAGAGGTTCAGCACCAAATCTATCTTAAATTTTTTCAAGTCTTCGACAGGATCGCGTGCATATTTCGTGTAGCCAATGAACTCGTATCCTGCATGCTGCCAAATGTCCTCGCAGATCAAGATGGCGATTTTCTTGCCTCTAAATTCCCACACCAGCGTCTTTGTCCCAGGCTCGAAGTAGCGCCTCTCGTCGAACACGTCATACGTGGGCAGAAGCTGCTTGTCCGCAAAGCCTGCGATCTTCCCCTCGCACAACACCGCAGCGCTATTAAAAAGCGGCTTTTCTTGGGAGGCGCTATTGCATCGCACGGTCCCCACGATGGCGGCAATGCCCCGCGTCGCCGCGGCGATTTTCTCTAGATACCCTTGCTGGGCCTGGACGAAAGCGGGATGCAAGAGCAAATCTTCCGGAGGATAGCCGCATAAGGCCAGCTCTGAAAAAAGCACGATGTCGGCCCCCTTTTCTTTTGCGGAATGAATGCTGGCGAGGATCTTTTGCGTGTTGCCCGCCATGTCTCCTATGGTGGGATTTTTCTGAGCGACCAAAATGCGCATAGATAAGCGACCTTTCTCCTCGTTATACCGAAATATTAAATAATACCATTGGCAAAAAATAATTAATAATCACTTCATGCATTGACAGCTATTGGTACAAAAACCATAATTTAGGCCTCAACGGAGAAAGCCAAATGACAGGAAAAACCTTAAAAATCCATACGGAAAACATCCTTCCCATCATCAAGCAGTGGCTCTACTCCGACAAGGAAATTTTTATCCGTGAACTCATTTCCAATGCCTGCGACGCCCTCCACAAGTGCAAGGTGCTGCGTGAACACAAAGAAGCGGACATTTCCGATGAAGATCTGCGCATCGATATCGCCGTGGACAAGGAGCAAAAAACGCTCTCTTTTTCCGATACGGGCATTGGAATGACGGCGATCGAGGTGGAAAAATACATCGCCCAAATCGCCTTTTCGGGAGCAGAAGAATTCCTGGGCAAATACCAATCCCATGCAGAAAAGGATCAAATCATCGGGCATTTCGGCCTAGGATTTTATTCTGCTTACATGGTCGCACATAAAGTCACCATCGATACCCTCTCTTATTCGCCTCAAGCGCAAGCGGCTTTTTGGTCTTGCGATGGTTCCTCCGAATACACTTTGGACGTAGGCCAAAGATCCCAGAGGGGAACACTCATCACTCTCCATGTCGATAAAGAAAATGAAGACTTTTTAGAAGAAGGACGCTTGAAAACGATCATTCAGCGCTACTGCGCCTTCCTTCCTTATCCCATCTTTCTCAATGGAAAGCGACTTAACGACAAAGCTCCTTTATGGCTGAAAAACGCAACCGAATGCAGCGAAGAAGAATACCTCGACTTTTACCGAGCCTTATATCCAGGCGAACCTGATCCCATATTCTGGATCCACCTCAATGTGGATTATCCCTTCCACCTCAAAGGCATTCTCTACTTCCCTAAAATCACGCGGCGCTTTGATTGGGGGCACAATTCCATCAAGCTCTTCTGCAATCGCGTGTTCGTAGCCGATAATTGCAAAGACCTCATCCCCGACTACCTCATGATCCTCCGCGGCGCCATCGACAGCCCCGATATCCCCCTTAACGTGTCAAGAAGCTCCTTGCAAATGGACAAGACTGTCCGCCAGCTCTCCCAGCACATATCCAAAAAGGTCTCCGATCGCCTCTCTTCCCTTTACACCTCCGACCGCGGCGCATTCCTTAAAACGTGGCCGGATATCGAGATGATCATCAAACTAGGCGTCTTGCAAGACGATAAATTCTACGAGCGCGCCAAATCCTTCCTCATTTGGAAAAATCTCAATGAGGAGTGGACCACCGTAGAAGAATATCTCGAGCGGCATAAAGACTCTTATAAACACAAGGTCTTTTATACCCTTGAAGAGCAGCTCAACTCTCCTTTTTTACAGCTTTATAAAAACAAAGACATCGAAGTCCTTTGCACCTCCTCCCTCGTCGACTCCCCGCTGCTCAATTTCCTCGAAGGCAAGCTCGACGACGTTCGCTTCCAACGCATCGATGGCGCCCTCGATGACGCCATCCTCGATTCTTCCCGGGAAAAGACCCTCCTCGACGCCGAAGGCAAGACGGAAGCGGTAAAAATCGCTGATTTTGTCCGTTCCCACATGCCCGCTTCCAACATCGCTGTCGAAGCGAAAAGCCTCTCCAGCGATGCCGTTGCCGCCTTCGTCGTCCTCGACGAGTCGATGCGCCGCATGCGCGAAACCCTCGCCCTCTCCCAGCAGCCCGTGCCCTCGCATTTCCAGCCTAAACGTACGTTCGTCGTCAACACCAACAACAAGCTCATCCACACCCTTTTCCACCTGCGCGATAAAGATCCCGATTTGGCTAAGGACATGCTCCTGCACCTCTACGATCTCTCCCTGCTATCGCAAAAGGAACTCGACCCTGCGCAGCTCTCCCCTTTCATTGCCAGGGCCAATGGCGTCCTCGAAAAGATGAGCGGAATGCTATCGCCTTAAAAGGCGCCTCTCTTCCAAAGGCGTAGAAGAAGAAGCGGGAAAAATAGCCAAGGCGTCGATCTTTTCGCCCTCAAGCCCCATCGCCTCAATTTCGCCCCCTTCTTCCTTAAGCGTCACGATGCATACCGCGTTTTTGCTCTCCACCCTTTCCAGATACTCCCTCAAGGATACTCCCCGCGGTTTTACGCCCCAAGAGCCGTCACCCATGTACACTAGGCCGTCGGGATCGACTTTTCCCGCTTTCAACGGGTAGGTGCGCTTATAGGCGTGATTGTGATGCTCCAGGGCGCATTGAAGGTGATAGCGTTCAAAGAGCGGACCCCACTCCCTCCGGATCGCCAGTGGAGTCCCCTGAGAATAGGGGTAATAGGAGGGATAGCCTGCGACATGGTAGGCGGCGATTTTGTAGGGCGTGTTTTCCCTGCGGGACAAATTTTGCTCCAGCCACTGCGCCTGTTGCCCGGCTACAGGGGTGCTATGCCCTGTGTCCAAAAGAAAAAGACTCAAATAATTGCCCACGTCGAGCACGCGGAAAGCCCTTCCCGCCAGCGGAAAGGCAAAGATCTCGTAAAACAAAGATTCAGAGCCAGGGTTTTTTGCCGTGGAGGCGCATACATCGTGATTGCCCACAACCGGCACTAAAGGAATCAATCTGCCATCGGGAGCCACCATGCTGCGCCTCCACTCCTTCAAAAAGGTATGCCACCTCTTCGTCGCTGAGGACCCCAAACCCAGGCTCCCCCGCCAACCGCACGTATACGCGATATCTCCTCCCACGACTACAAAAGCTGGATCGCAAGCTGCTATGCGCGCATTCATCTGCTGGAAATAATCGAGATAAAAATAGGCATCTCCCCCCACCGCAAACCGTACTACCCCTTCGCCCAATGCAAACGGCAGAGTGCGAAACCGATGCACCTCTTCTGCCAATCGGAATTCATATTCGGTATCCGCCTCAAGATCCTCCAGCTCTATCGTATGCACGCGCACTTTGCTTTGCAAAAGGTGCGCATGGGAACCTTCTTTCCACTGCCATAAGTACTCGCCCTTAGGGCGATAGGCCAGGAGGGTCGCCTCTTCTCGAGGTGTATGCCAATGGATCCGCATCGCATGTGCTGGATTCTTCCACAAGGTCAGATACAAGATGGAAGGCGTAGCCTCCTTGCCCCACGCCGAAAATATAGGCACTACTAAAAATAGCCACGCCCAACGCATCTTTTTGCCTCAAAATCGATCGAGAGCATTCTAGACCAGAAAAAGATATCTAGCAAGTTTTTGACATATTATAACAATAAATTTAATAATACGTTTTAATTTTTTAATTTAACAAAATATTATTAAATTTTTAACTATTGATCGAAAAATAGCGAATTTCACTTGAACAATAATTACGAGTTTGAATAAAATGGTAATCAGAAAATTTTTAACAATCTTATAAACACAGGAAGAAAATATATGTCTCTTTATTTTAGTTCTTCATCATCAAGTTCATCATCAAGAAGTACGTCGACCGTACCTTCTTTTCCACTCTACCCACAAAGCCCATCTGTTGTGGGAACTATGAGCAGCGGCAGCCTTTATAGCCAAAATCCTCTGGCTCATACCGCGCAATCGACACACAGCTTTTTTCAATTCAATCAACCACAATACTCACAATACTCATTCCCACAAGGAAGCGCTCCTATTGAACTCGTCGGTCCTCAAACACAAGAATTATCTGCACAAGATAAATTTGCTGACTTCCTAATTGCAGACCAAAATAAACATTACGAAACATACACAACAAAAGAACAACTCAGCTCGGCCTCCCCAGTAGAGTTGCAGGTCTTAGAAGCAATAGCTATTATCGAAGAAAACATGGCCTTTTGCGACGGACAAGCCCTACGTCCCGATCAAACGCGTTTGGTACAACTACGTAAAGACTTGCTCGCATCAAGATCACCTTTATCTGCGCAAGAAAAAGCTTTCGTTAGCAGCCTGTTTGCGTTTAATAATTCTTTGATGAATCCGTCTCCTTCAGCTTCATTGGGCGCACCTTCATACACCACATTTCATCACCCTAAGCCAACCGCTCCTTTTGCCCCACAAACATACGATTACGACGACAGCGCCATACCTCCACCGCCGCCACCATTCGATGATGTACCATCACTAGAAAATGTAACAGTAAAAGCCCAAAAACCTAAAACAACTACTACAACTAAACCAAATCCGAATGCTCAAGCCCTCAGCTTGTTAAACTTGTACGATGATGATGAGTCTACGCCTGCTCCAAGACATGTTTTCTCTCCTGACACGCCCCCAACCTTGTCTTCATTTTCCAGCCCCCCCCTACCTACTACTCCCTCAACTTTCCGAGCTCCAACACAAACAAAAATAGCTAAAATAGTAACTAAATTGGAAAAAACTAAACCACAAGGTCCCTCAACTACTACCCCAACTCTCAAAGCTCCGACAAAATCAATGGCTCAAAGAATCGCTGAACTGGACAAACCTGAGCCATCAAAAGTTCCCACGAAGACCAAAAAGCCAACTGTCAAAGCTCCGACAAAATTAATGGCTCAAAGAATCGCTGAATTGGACAAACCTGTGCCATCAGAAGTTCCCACGAAGACCAAAAAGCCACATGCAACCGACGACCTAAGAAGAGTATCTTTTACTCAGCCCCCCATATCATCAATTCAAATCATCGACTCCTCTGATGAAGATAGCGAAGATGATCTCCCACCAGTACTACCATTCCAACACCAAGCACCACAATCATCCGCATTAGCTGTCTTTAATAATTCTGGATATTCAGAATATACAGGGCAACCTTCCTACGTTCCTAGCACAGTTTCACAACCACTGTTTAATCAATACGCCTCCTTCCCAACATCTAGCCAGGAAACTTCCAATCAATTTTATATGGATAGAGAAAGTGGACAAGTGTTTCAATATATACCAACTGAATTTAGCCAGTCTTCTCCAACAACTTCTACTTTCCCTTACACACCGAGAACACTTTCAACACCATTTAGCCCTCAACCCTTGGGTGTAACTGGATTACCTTCTACTAAACCAGAGTGGGAATATGCAATAGAAGGTTCCTCTCTTTCTCAAGACGTCGAAGAAACCGAAGATGCGCAAGATAGTTCAGGTGACGAGTCTGAATTCTTGACTCAACGTCTTGCAAAGAGAGCAAAACGAAAAGTAACATTCACAGCATTCAATGGCCGTGATCACACCGATATAAGATTGGAGCCACTGAATTTAATTAATAAGCGGCCTGATGGTAGGCTGCCTGATTCATTAGAACAACCTGTAAAAGCAAGCTGGTACAAACGAGCACCAAACGAGGTAGACCTTGATCAACTAACCAAAGTAAAACAAATGCTTGAAGAAGACGAAATACCTGTATCGACAACAACAAGTACGACGACAACTAGCACTCCTGCATCAAGCCATAGCCGTAGCTTTAGATTCAGCAGCTTGTTTGGCTCTGGTTCACAACCAACAACTACAGTAGTACCACCTACAACAAGCCTACGGACCAGACCCGTATCTATGACTGCCTTTAAACCGCAAGCACCAACACCTTCTTCTGTAACGCCTTTAACAACATCAACAACAACTACACCCACAGTACAACGTTCACAAACTGAACACCGCTTGTTGCCTCCAACAAAACAACAAGAAGAAGAGCCAAGTATACTGGACTCGGCTAAAGATTTTTGGCATAATTTTTGGGATAAGCGTAAAGCACCAGTAACTACTGGGTCTTCCCCATTAACTAACGTCACTGCCTCTTCTGCCCTTCTTGCTTCTCAAGGAACCGTCTCTGCTTCTACTACCACAAGCACTTCAACGACGACGACGCAACCCGCGAAGCCGCCGGTTGTTGATCTCTTGAACGTTGACTTTTTGAGTGGTGAGGACCAATCAGGAGCATATGTACCGCCGTCTCTACCTTTAATAAATGAACCAGACATGTTCGCAGGTATGCAGATCCAGCCGCCATTAGCAGCACACCCTACACCTACAGCAATTGTTCCTCCTACAACGACAACAACAACAACAACCCATACCTTTCGAGTTCCTTTCGATGTCGGAACAACATTCCCAGCGCAACCACGAAGAAAGAAGGAACACCAGAAGGGTTAAGCAGATAAACCGTTTTGGTCAATTCACGCAAGTGAATTGATCAAAACTTGATCCCTCCTCACAGAGGGCATCAAGAAAACCCATAAAGCACAAGGCCCCTTCCCTTAAACCTCTCTAAGAGAGATCTAAGGGAAGGGGCCTTGTGCTTTTAATGAATAACCTCTGCGTTTATCGTGCGTCTTGTACTTCGACAGCAGCTTTTTCGGCTTTTTCTTCTGCAGCAGGCTGCACATCTGTGATGGCTGCCTTCAGGATTTCTACTTTCGCTCCCTCGTACAAGGATACGATGACAGTATTATCTTGTACTTTAGAAACAGTCCCCATCAATCCCATCGCAGTGACGCGGTCGCCTTTTTTCAAAGAGCCGCGCACCTTCGCCATCTGCTTGCGGCGCTTTTGTTCCGGACGCCACAGGATAAAATAAAAGAACACAACGGCAACGCCGATCATAATGACCGTCTGCACTAAACTTCCACCCTGACGAGCGGGTTCAGCGCCTTCTGCGAGCAAAGGAAGTCCCGCTGTTAAAGCAGGTAGCGAAACTAGGGAAAAAATTTTTTTCATGTCAAAAACCTCAAAAAAAAGTTAAAACTTAGTACGACTAAGCATGCCTAAAAAAGAGGGAGAAATCAAGAAAAATACCATTTTATAAGGGAAGGAAGAATTTTAGAGACGCCTGCGCAAAAGCGCGATCGCTTCCAGGTGCACAGTATGAGGAAATTGATCCACGGGCTGCAGCGCGGACAAGATATAACCCGCTTTGGCAAGCTCATGGATATTGGCTGCCTGCGTGGCCGGATTGCAGGAGATGTAAAGTATTTCTTCAGGCCCTAGGTGCGCAAGGTGGGCCAAGGCCTCCTTGTCCAAACCGCTGCGCGGGGGGTCGACAATCACCAGATCCGGCAGGACAAACCCCTCCTCCTGCCGCAGGGCCTGTAGCGCTTTTCCCACATCCCCTCGCACCATCCGGCAGTGCGTAATGCCGTTGATCTCCTTATTGCTCTCCCCGTCAAAAACCGCATAAGGGTTAAGCTCGATCGCCGTCACCTGCTTGGCCCGCTCCGAGCAGACAATGCCCAGCGTCCCTATTCCCGCATATAGGTCCAAGATATGCTCCTTCACCCCTGAAATCATCTCTAGCGCGGCGGAGTAAAGCCTCTCCGCCTGAGCGGTATTGGGCTGAAAAAAAGACGAAGGGCTTATCTTGAACGTAAACTCCCTCCCCCCAACTCGGCACTTTTCCAATAGATGGTCGGGCCCGCTCAGGTGCATCTCATAGAATTGTGTCTGACTGCCCTTGCATGCCTGCTGAATCCGCAAAAAGATGCTCACCCTCTCCCTGCCTACCGCCCCCTCAACTGCCTCCACAAAGCCCTTAATATGCCTCTGCTGCCACCCAAAGGCGGGATTGCCGGATACCGTCAATAAAATGAGCTTGTCACCGGTATTTTTCCCTTCCCGCACAGTCAAGGTGCGCAAAGACCCCGTGTCATCCCGGCGATATGCCTCTAGACCGCTCTGGGCCCACCATTTCCGCACTGCCTCCAAAACCGTCATAAACCACGGGGAGACCAAATGGCACTCGCCAATATTCCAAACATGCCCCCGGCTCCCCGCCAAAACCAGTCCCAAAAAACGCTCCCCCGCCTTATTTTGCGAGAAACTGAACTCCATCTTGTTTCGGTACTGCCACGGTTCTTCGCACGGAATAATCGGCCGGATCGGCGCCTCCTCCCCAAATAGCTCCCGCAGCCACCCCTCCTTCACACCCAACTGTGCGCCGTAGTCCATCTGTTGCCATGCGCATCCCCCGCAATAGGGCACATGCATGCACCTCGGCTCCCTGCGCATCCCCGACGCCCTTAAGACTCTCAAGAGTCGTCCCTGACGCTTTCTGCGCCTTTTCGGACCTAATTCCACCTCTAAGATATCCCCGGGCAGTCCCCCGATGATCTCCACCGAAGGCCCCATCCCTCGCCCTTTCTTATTAAGTGACTGAATATAAATCAATTCCATAGACAATTAAATTAAGGCACTTTTGCTTTAATTGCAATTTTTTTACTAAAAAACTATACACCAGCAACTTACAGCAATAAATTAAATTATTAAAGATTTGAAACTAAAAATTGAATTTAATTTAAAGATAGTTTAAAATTTACAACAAAAAGAGAGGTTAATTATGACATCAGCACAAATTGCATTTACTCCTATTTTGCGTGATGGGGAATCTAATCAATTTAACAAATGCAAAATAGCAACGGAAAGAACAGTCTTAAACAAGCGCGTCCAATGCGCTGCTTATAGAGCTGTTGCTTTGCTCTGTGGTCTAGGCTTATTAACAGGAGTCGCCGTCGGGGCCGCATTGCTTTACAAAGCTGGGGGCCTTTCTTTCTCAAATACAGAAATCGTAATAGGATCCGTCGGCACAGCTCTTGGCCTATATCTGACGCTAAAAGGCATATTTAAATTCAAGCATCAAAAAATTGCAGCATTAAAACATAAAATAGCTGCGCATCTTCTCACCTTACGGAGTGTCAAAAATCCGGAAAAAGAAAACAAGCTTTTTGGACTGATTTGCAAAATGAATATGCTAATATGCAGCTCCTCTAAGCAAGTTAAGGAAGATAACACCCGGTTACTTGAACAGTTCAAAGTCTCTGATGATGTAAATCATGTGATAAGAACAGAAATCTATAGACTCGAAAGATTATATCATGAGTTAAATGCAACAGAAGACTTCTTAATGCAAAAAGAATATGCAGCGAAAGAGAATTCCATTCTTCCAGCGCGTACATATGTGAATGATAATGAATTTGCAATGTGGAACCGTCGTGCCAAAGTAATTACTTACAGGACTATACTCTTTATCCTCGGCGCAGGATTACTAGCCGCAGTAGCAACTGGAACTGCATTGCTTTACAAGGCAAATGGCCTTTCTTTCTCTAATACAGAGATGGGATTAGGAGCCACCGGTGCATCGATTGGCTTAATCTTATTGGGACTCAGTTTCTTTAAGAAAACTAAGTATCAAAAATTTGCAGCATTAAAACTCGAACTAAACCAACACTGCCTCAAAAAAAATAAAACAAGTACAATATCGATTCCAAAAAAGATGACTGAAACGGAACTAGCTGCCAAAGTAGAACAACAACCGTTTTTTATCCTAATTCGTGCAATGAGAAAATTAATAATGGCCGACACGATAGATGATGAGATGTTCACCTTGCGCAAGAAAATACATAATGGTGAAAAGTTGGCTGTACGCCGTGACGAAGTTGAGAATGACGAAATTCAAAAAATTATAAAGGCTGAAATTCTTGAGCTCGAACAGGCGTATGCAGAAGCAGATCCAATAAGTTATGGTTTAATGAGAAAAGAATACGATTCGGCAGTTGGCGAAGGCGATTGTTTTGCAGATATTCCAACTATTGGTCCAGCGACAATCGGCCAACGAACGCCTACATATAACGACATATCCGAAGCCCAAGCCAACGAGGAATCTTGTTACGAAGAGCTTTAAAAATTACCCGCTTGACCCAAGCACTTAAAAGTAAGATTTTTATGATTTTAATGCACTCACGAATACAAAAATTGAATTTAATTCAATTTTAATATTTTATTGATAATAAAAGAGAGATAATTATGGCAACTTATGCAGCCCTCAGCCAGCCCCAGAGAGATTTATATGTATCACCGCATATATCAACGGGAAAGGAAGCAGAAAACCGCGACTTAAAGCATTTGGTTTTAAGAGTTGCCGGCATTTTCCTCGGTGCAGGGTTAATTGTAGGCGCAGCATTTCTTTTACAGTATGCGAATTTTTCCTGGACAAGTCTTCTAAGTGGAGACTTTAAAGACTTTTCAATGGACCTAATCGGAATAGGCGCGGGTGGCTCAGTCGCTGGCATATATTTATTGGCATATAGTATTTTCAAAAAAACCAAATACCAAAAATTTGCAGCATTAAAACTTGAAGCAAACGAATTTTTTCGCGTTAATAAAACTGAAGAGTTCAACGTAGAACGTGGGACAGCTGCTCACAAACAGCTAATCAGCCGGGCGAAAGAACTCGTCACCTGCACCATCCCATCGATGCAAAAGTTTGTAGGAACCCAACAAAAAGCATTGGCTCTAGATCCCCTAAAACACGAAGAGACTCCTGCTGGACAAAGAGATGTTTTATTAGCGCTAGTAAAAAAAGAAATTACCGACCTGGAAGCTCAATTTGAAGCATCAGATCCAATAAATTATTGCTTAATGAAAAAAATATATGCATCAAAATGCCCTCCCGAAAATAACTTTCCAAGTTTCACCTCGGAAATTTATTTCGACTCCTATGAATAAATAAAAACCTTTCAAAATAAAACTCAATGATGAACCTATCCCGATAATCTTCCGATCCAAAATCTAATGATCCCGAACATCAGAAATCCTTCCCAAAATTTAGTTTTTCGTTCCCATCTGACAACAAGTCTTCGGAACTTTCTTTGCATCCATGCAATCGCTCGTTCCACC
>DASXPV010000067.1:0-13201 GCA_036493355.1 Rhabdochlamydiaceae bacterium | reverse complement strand
TGTGATTTTACATCAAGCTTCCTCTTTTTCTCTTAAGCCAATGCCGAAAGTTACGGAGTAACTGAAGGCGTCTTTCACAAAAACCATTCATGCTCGGCTTCTCGGGTTCCTATTTCGCCCAATCTGCTATTCGTTACCCACTGAGTCTCGAGGCTCCAGCTTTTGCTGGACCTCAAGATCGCACACTAGGCCATAGCGGAAATGGTCTATCTTTCTTCATACAATCTGTTCTCTCGGATGCAGCAGCGAGCATATCCTATCATTGTTCGGGCTATCGCTACAATTGCTCTTCTGCTACCAGTTCTTTTGCTTAACTCTTCAAACTTTTTCTTCAGTCCATTGTCTATGTCAATCGCTTTCCATGCTGCCTGCACCAGTACTTTTCGCACTATGGACTTCCCTTGACGGCTGATGTGCCCCAACCATCGATGTTCTCCAGATGAATGCTCTCTTGGAGTTAACCCTGTGTAACTGAATAACTGCTTTTCATTAGAGAATTGAGACATATCTCCCAACTCATTAGCCAAGACTCGTGCTACAGTAGGCCCAACCCCTGGGAGGCTTCTGTAGATCTTTTCTAATGGATCTTCCTTTGCCTGCTCCTCTAGCCTTTTTTTAATGCTTTCGATCTGTTCATTTAAATAGAGCCATTCCTCGCATAACATGCGAAGAACATAAGTCAGGTCTTCGCTAAGCTGTTTTTCCATCAAAAGCAAGATCTTTTTCTTGTTAAATCCCGTTTCATTCTCTTCGGAAAATAGACCTTGTCTATGCAGAAAGCATTTGATCTGAGCTGCTATCCTACTGCGTTTACGTATGAAGACTTCTCTTAAGCGACTGATCTCTCGACAGGAGCGACCGAAGGGAGTCTAGCGGAGCCGTATTGCATACGGCCCGCTGACGAGGACATGATTTTTCGAAGCGAGGTGAGGCTCAAGAAGGCAAGCGGGAAATTAGCCGCAGGACTTGTTTCCGACATGTCTATGGTCGACCCAACGCTTACTTAATATACACTCCAAAATTTAATTTCGAAAGAAGTCTATTGCACGTTGTGGTAGTTGCAATTTCTGCTTTTCCTCTGATGATATCGTGTTTTGCACCATCGCCTGTGGTGATATCGTCTTTGGATTCAAAGATGGCAAGAGATAAATCTTGAGGGTAGGAATGTAGGATTTTGGTTTTTCCTTCTGTTAAAATTGCACCATGTGCTAGAGAGGAAAGAAAAAAGCCTAAAAAAAAAGAGGTTTTTAAAAAAAATTGCATTTTCAACCAATTTGTAGATAGTAATTTTTAAGGAAGAGGGCAGTGCAAAGCACGCCATCCACGGGATTACCGGAGGCAATTTCCTCGAGGAGTTCTCTTTCTTCTTTAAGCTCGACCTGAATGAGTTCAAAGGGTTCCAGGACGGGCTTTTTCACATATTCGACATCGCGCGCAAGGACGTAATAGATTTGATGGTCGGTCAGGCCGGCCAAGGGATGGACATGGGCCATGAGGGAGAAAGTTCCTTTGGCATATCCCGTCTCTTCGATGAGCTCTCGTTTTGCTGCTTCGATGGGAGATTCGCCCGTGTCCATCCTGCCTCCGGGACAGCCGATCATCCACTTCCCTGTGGGATGGCGGTATTCTTTCGTGACGACTATTTCCCCCTCTTTTGTTATGGCCAGAATGGCAGCTGCGTGGATACGCATATCAACGACATAGTAGGGCATTTTGTGGCCTTGGGGCAGCTCCAGGTGATCGATGCGTACGTCGAAGAAGCCGTGGAGCGCGATTTCGCTAGCTTTTACCTCAGGAATGGGTATGGGGGGTTTGGACACGTTTTAACTCTTGTTTCATCTGGTTTAGAAAATGCTTGGCTTTAAGAGGCTCTTCAGCGCAATGATAATATAAATGCAATTGGCGAAACAATTGGATTTTTTCCCAATGGAAGGCTGTGGAAATCCATCCCTTCTTCTGTGCAATTTTCCCCTGCAGATAAAAACTCAGCAGCATGGTAGTGGGAGGATGGGGAAGATCGATGGAAAGAGAAAAGTGGGTCATGGCGATGGCTTCTCCTTCCATGCGCCGCAGCCAACAGCCCATGAGAGGATAAAGGGGAGAATTTTCGTCGGCAAGTGTGCTTTCGGGATAGCTCACCAGAATGCTTTGCGCCTTCTTCCACTGCTTGTTCAAAAGATAGATCCAAATGAAAAGCACGTCGAATAAGTGCTTTTCTGTTGGAACGGAAGAAGATAACTCCTCGATGTGGGGCAGGAGAGAGGCGCTCTTTCCGCGCAGCAGGGCGTTATCGATGAGCAAGTAGGCGCAGCGCAAAGAAAATTCCGTTTTGAGAGAGGTTGAGAGAAGCTTTTTTATGCCAGGCAAGACTCCTTCTTTTTCCGCTTCCAGAGCTGCCGTTAGTGTGTGGCTATCTGGGGAGCGCTGCAGATTGGATTGTATCCACGGGATCGCCTGAAAATAGAGCAAGCATAAGAATGCGTTATGCGTGATAAAAGGAGATAAATTGCTTTCGATCATTTCCATAAGAATCAAAGGCTTAGCGAGCAAAAACGCGATTTGCACTGCCACATATAAGCGCTTTTCCGCAAGGGGAAGCTCTTCGCCTAGCGGCATGAGAAACGGCAGAGGTTCTAGATGCGCTTTTAAACTGTGGAAAAGACGCGCGTTGTCTTCAATAGTAAAAATGCCAGGAAGGTGTCCGGCTGCCAAAAGTAAAAAATGGTATGCTGCCTTCCTATCGCGATTGGATGTTTCGTGCAAGCGAAAGATGATGTGCTCCACGATGACTTTGATCAAGGGGTGCTTGGGGTACTTGCGCAAGCAAAGCTCGAGGCATTTTTCCTCTTCTTCGCAGTCTTGCAGCGCTTTGTAAATAAGCGATTTTCCCAAAAATTCCAAGGGAGCGCCCGGGGTAAAGCGCAAGGAGCTAAACTGCTCTTGCGCCGCGGCGTACAGCTTTTCTTTTTCTTTGCGGCTCTTTTGATACAGTGCTTGTTGCAAAAGCGTTATTCCCGCGCGGAAAAGAGCTTCTCTTCCTTCAGTCCTTCCCGAGAAGGAGGAAGCGATGCGGCGGTACTCGACGAGAGCTTTGGAAAAAATCTTATTGGCCAAAAAGGTGTCGGGGATGGCCAGGCAGTTGACCATGGCGTTTTGCGAGCCTAAGGAAATCGTAATCGGATCGAGGCGGAAGTCCGCGTCCTTGCAGAGGATGCCCAGGTGCGTTCCTGCCATCGGCACATGGCTAATGTAGTGGCAGCGCATCACATCGTCGATATAGACGTACAAGTGATTGTCGAGAAGCTCGATTAAAAGAGCGTGCTCTTTGTTTAGTTGAAGGCGGATGTCGGGGAGCGTCATCACTTCGACATTACATTGAATAATGCACAGCCCGGGCTGATTTTCGCTTCCCAGCCACAAGTAGTAGCCCTCTTCTGTTAAGCTATTGCGCTCTTGTGCATCTGGCAGGGCGAGCAGAATGCCAATGCCGTGTCCCTCTGCGTGGATGGTGGCGCGCGTCTGCACTCGAATATTGCCGCTAAACGAGTGGCGGGAAATCATCAGGCTGACCCATTCGAGCATATCTGGAGAGCGCGTTATCGCCCTATGCTTTGCCAGAAGGACATTTTCTTGAAATTCCCAATCCTCTTTGCGCTCTATGGCCAGCTGTGCAGTAGGAATCCATTCGGGACGCCCTTCGATATAGCTGTTCACTTCGCTTATGATTTGATCTATGCTGTGAAATCTCTCTTCGGGTTTGTAGCGCAAAGCGCGTTTCACGACGTCCGCCAAGTGGTCGGGAATATCGCGATAAGGGGCTATCTCCAGAGGGTCGATCACCCTCTCTAAATGAAGCGTCTTGCGCAACTGCTCAAGGGATTTTCTTTGAAAAGGGGAGCGCAGGGTCAATAATTGGTACAGGATCACCCCTAAGGCGTAAATATCCGTCTGCGAAGAAGAGGGCTGCCCTTGGATTCTCTCGGGGGCGAGGTACAGGAGTGTTCCCGGAATTTTTCCGGGCTTGGTAAGTTCTGCAGAAAGCGTTAAATCCTGGGAGAGGAAGGTCTCCTGATCGCTTACGGCGTCAGCAAGGCCCCAATCAAAGACAAGCACTTCTCCATATTTTCCCACGATAATATTGTCGGGCTTGAGATCGCGGTGCAAAATCCCCTTGGAGTGGGCAAAAGCGATAGCTTGACACACCTTTAAAAATATATTTGCCAAAGAGGGGATAGAGCTGCCTATGGAGTGCTTGATTTCCCCTTCCTCTTCTTCCTCTTGAGAGGTCTTGATAATCTGTTTGAGGGTTTCTCCTTCGACGTAAGGCATCGTGTAGAAAATGGCGTTTTCTTCCTTATGGATGGAATAGATGGGAATAATCGAGGGATGCGAGAGGTGAGCGGCGATAAGGGCTTCTCTCAAAAAACGCTTTTGCAGCGTCTTGTTTTGACGAAACTCCTTGCGGATCCGCTTTAGCGCGATCTGACGTTTACAGTGAGGATCAAAGGCGAGGAAGACCTCTCCCATACCTCCTTGGCCTAATTTTTGCTCGATCTGGTAAATCCCGATTTTTTCCGGGAGGGGAAGATGATTTTCTGTCATTTTTAAAAGGCCCTAAATACGTACTTGATTTCACAAACAGGCAATTCTAAGCAAGAGTAACTTTTATAGTTTGATTAAAATCTTTAGAAGAGTATCTTTTTTCAGAAAAAAGTTTTGGTGTTCTTATGTTAAATCCTGTTTCTCAACACTCTTTACCGTCGATGGCAATTCCGATGGATGTACTCGCCCCCTTTAAAGCGTGTCAAAAATGCTTTTCCCTATACGCGGATGTAAAATCCCCATCTCCACTGGGGGAAACGGGGATAAAGATCTCTCAGTTTTTTTGGGAGCTATGGATCAAGGTTTATTATACGATGCGCACTCTGGTTAAGCTTCCTTTCATTCCTCCTCAAGCGATGCAAAATTATATTAACCGCATAGGCGATTTTAGAGAACAGATTGTCCACTGCGGCAATGACTGGGCAGGGAAAGAGAGGGTGCTGGCACATTTTGAGGGCATCCCCCTGCAAATCCAGGACGAATTTGCCCACATTTCCTTTGAAAAATTAAATGAATTTTATGTGACTTCGGATCAAGCGCAGTTCTCTTTATTAAAAAAACAATTTACTTTGGAATGCGACTTTATGATTTCTGTTCTGCAAAGGTTGCTTCCCCTTAGCCAAGCGATTGCGCGGTGCCGCGGTAGGCCTGAAGAGGGAGGAGACCCCTTTGCCTATCGACGAGCGCAGCTTCCTTTGGCAAATGAACTTGCCATTCTTTCACTCGATCAAATAGGGCCCATACAGAGAGAGAGGGCCAAGCAGATTGCGGCAATGGGGAAAATACTTCCTGAAGACCATTATACGGATAGAAGGGATAGGGTTACTCTTTACGATAAATACCAAGATCCTGTTTTATTCGACGGTCCGATAGCGCTGCCTATAGGCCATCTCAATGTTCCGATGCCGCCGCCTGGAAGCAATAGCGGTGTATCTGCTCAACCGCGTCTAGATCATGCTATTGAGGCATCCTCAATTCGAAGGATTTTAAATGATCCCGACGCTTCTTCGCATAACTGTCCTCTTTGCCGATTTGATTACATGGCGGATCCGAGCAAAATTAAAATGGATGTAGCTCAGCAAATAAAAATTGCTGAGGAGTTTATCTCGGCTCTCAATTCTGTATCTGACCAGCAAATCAGCGCGCGCTTGCAGCAGCTCATTATCAATCTCTCTCAAGAATTTGCAGGGAGTGGAAATGTCCAGGCAGCCCACATCCAAAAGGCAAAAGATAAAGTCGTTGCACTAATTAGGGATCTGCCGGATACTCTCTACTCAAGAGTGGAAAGGCTCTATAAGCAACTTCCTAGTTCATGACGCATTCTAAAAAAAAGGTGATTCTAACCGGCGATCGACCAACTGGACCGCTGCATTTAGGGCACTATATTGGCTCATTGAAAAATCGAGTAGAATTGCAGGAAACGGCGCAGCAATTTGTAATGATTGCCGATGTGCAGGCGCTCACCGATCACGCCCATCAGCCCGAAACGGTGAGACAACACGTCCTTCAAGTAGCTCTTGATTATCTCGCTGTGGGAATTGATCCTGCAAAGACGAACATTCTCATCCAATCGCTAATTAAGCCGCTGTTTGAACTAACTACTTATTATTTGAATCTCGTCACGTGGAATCGCCTTAAACACAACCCAACCGTCAAGCAAGAGATCCTGGCCAAGAACTTTGGGGAGAGCGTTCCCGCAGGGTTCATGGTATACCCGGTGAGTCAGGCTGCGGACATTACAGCCTTTAAGGCCAATCTGGTTCCCGTCGGCGAGGATCAGCTTCCCATGATTGAGCAAACCAATGAGATTGTGCGCCATTTCAATCGCGTTTACAAAACGGAAGTGTTAGTCGAGTGCGAAGCGCTTATCCCCAAGATTGCGCGCTTGCCCGGAATAGATGGAAAAGCCAAGATGAGCAAGTCGCTGGGCAATTGCATTTATCTTTCCGATAGCGCTGATGCCGTTGCCAAAAAAGTGAAAGGCATGTACACAGATCCCAACCATTTGCGCGTGGAAGATCCCGGTCAAGTAGAGGGCAATCCCATTTTTATCTATCTCGATGCTTTTGACGGGGAAAAAGATGTGGTCGAAGAGTTGAAAGCGCACTACCGCAGAGGAGGCTTGGGCGATTCCATCGTCAAAAAGCGCTTAAACGAAGTGTTGCAAGCATTTTTAGAACCCATTCGCATGCGCAGAGAAGAGTACGCCCGCGATCCGGGTGCTGTTATGCAGATTCTGCACAAGGGCACAGAGCATGCAAGCGCTGTCGCCCAGAATACGCTTCTCGAGGTCCGCAAAGCCATGTTCTTAGATTACTAACCTGAGTTTTGGGAAAAGGAATTTCCCTTCCTTTGGTTTTAAAACGCTTTGAGTTACTTTCTTAACTTTCTTTGGATGGCGCGCACTTTGTTAAACCAGTAGCGGGCATAGAGTTTTTCAAAGGCCCAACTCTTTGCGCTAAATTCGCTCTGTTTTTCAAGTAAAAACTCTAGAGTAACCTCGTTCCAATCGTTTACGCACACCACAGGCAATCCTTCATACAGGGAATCCAATGTAGAATGCTTGACAACTGGGTAACATCCCATGTAAAGAGCTTCCCAAGTCCGGTGGCAGTCCTCTCCATGTCCGGGGGGACTAATCACAAAGTAAGTGTGCTTGAGATCGGATAAATATTCTTCGAAACTCCTCTCACTTGCAATATGCGCCCAAGGCATTTGCGAAAAATAGTTAATGCAGGGCTCTCTTTCTTTTATATTAGAATTCACAAGAAAATTCACATATGCCAAAATTTTATTTTCTCTATCGTACAAGGGAGTTTTGATGAATTGTGTGAGTAAATCTACGTTACCATGAGGCCATTCATTATTGGCAATTCCAATGGGAATGGGAACGATTTTAGAAGAAGGGTTGCCATCGAAATTCTGCAAAAACCAGGCAACAACTTTTTCGTTTCTTAATATTTCTCCATATAAACCTGGGTGTGGACTATCAGCTTTATATTCATAATTGGCGGAAATGAGAATGAATTTGTGTTTGATTTGAGGGAGATAGTGCTTTTGGAAACGCGTCAGTTGTGAAAAGGGAACAAAAATCGTGTCCCCTCTTTTAACTTTTTTGGGAAGAAATCTTATTTCCTGATCAAGTTTCCAATCGCAAAAATCGCGCCAGGTATCACCGGACAAATAAGGATAGCTTGTAATCTTTTCAGCATTTAGAATAACACTATTGAAAAATAACAAGAGCACGAAAAGTAGTTTCATGGGATTGAATCATGCCGTCAAAGCGTTTTGATATCAAGCTTTTATGTTTGTTATTTGTTGCCATTGCCGTTGTGGGTTTTTTTATAACGAAGAAGAATAAGATCGTTCCTCGCACTCCTTTTATCCCTTTTGTCAAGAGCATGCAACGCGCGGATCCTCACTTCGGAAAGCATTTCTCTACGGAGAAAGATCGGAAGAAATGGGAGCTTGTCGAAAAATTGTACAACAAGCACCTTTCCGCATCGCCTTCTGCTACTGCGCGCATTCCGAAAATCATCCATCAAATTTGGCTGGGTAGCCCTCTCCCTGAAAAGTACCATGCATTTCAAAAATCGTGGCAAGAGCACCATCCCGATTGGCAATACCGCTTGTGGACGGATGCGGATTTGCCCGCCTTTCACTTCTCCGATCGCGCGCGTTTTGACAAGGCAGAAAACAAGGCTGAGCAATCCGATATTCTCCGCTATGAAATCCTCTATCAATTCGGCGGCGTCTACGCGGATACGGATTTTGAGTGTTTAAAACCGTATGATCTCTTGCATCATTGCTGTGATTTCTACGTGGGAATGGAGTCGAAATTTCCTGAGCACCACGATCTGTGGATCGGTAACGCCATTATAGGATCTATAGCCGGTCATCCCATTTTAAAGTGCTGTCTAGAGAACATTTCCAAAGAGCTCACCTATGGAAATTTCGACAGGATCCAAAAAATTACCGGGCCGCGCTGCTTATCCCGCGCCTTCTTGTCACTCTGCAAAGCGGGCAATTACCGCAATGTCGCCTTTCCCTTTACGTATTTTTATCCTCTGCCCGCAACTATGCGTAATCAAGTCGAATCCAAAGAAAAGTGGATTTATGATGAGACCTATGGTATTCACTATTGGCACGGTTCCTGGTTTTAATACATGATTAAGCGCTACGGTTTTCTCATTTGGTCCTTGGTTGTCTTAAGCGTGGCGCCGCTTTATCTGCTTCTCTGGAGTCGTCAAGAACCAAAGCTCAAAGCACCTTTCATCTCCTTTACGGCAAGCATGAAAAAAGGGGATCCCGATTTTGGAAAAAATAAGGGTTCAAAAGAAACGCAACGGCAATGGGAATTATTTAAAAATCTTTACAACACGCATCTTTCTCTAGCGCCAGCGCCTGCAACGCGCATTCCTAAAATCATCCATCAGATCTGGCTGGGCGGACCCTTACCTGAAAAGTATCATGCCTTTCAAAAATCGTGGCAAGAGCACCATCCCGATTGGAAATACCGTTTGTGGACGGATGCTGATCTACCCACTTTTAACTTTTCCGATCGCGTGCGCTTTGAAAAAGCCGAAAACAAAGGTGAGGCTTCAGATATTCTGCGCTATGAGATTTTGTATCAATTTGGAGGACTTTACGTCGATACCGATTTTGAGTGTTTAAAACCCCATGACATTCTGCACCACTATTGTGATTTTTACGTAGGTTTGATGGCTGATCCCCCGGGAAAGAAGCGACGGCCAGAAATCATCAATAGCATTATCGGCTCCGTGCCTGGGCATCCTATTTTTAAGCACTGCCTTGCGGAAATCTCTCAAAGAGAAACCGGAGGCCAAGCATCACAAATTTTAGAAGTGACGGGTCCTAAGTGTTTAACGCGCGCCTTTTTAAAGCTATGCAAAGAGGGCAGTTATCGCAATGTGGTCTTTCCCTTTACCTATTTTTATCCCTGGCCCAACACCTTGCGTCATGATCCTGCCTCCAAGGAGCAATGGATTCAAGAAGAGACCTTTAGTGTGCATTGTTGGCATGTTTCTTGGTTAAAACCAAAACAATAAAATTATTTTCATTTAATTTTAGATTTTAATATATATGGGATTATCTCAGAAAGGGGGATAATATGATTGTTCATCCAGTTCTAGCTCCTGTAATAGCGCTTATTGCCGGAGTCTTAATTTTAATTATGCCGGCAATTCTAAATTATGTAGTTGCGATCTATTTGATCTTAATTGGCATTTTGGGATTAGCTGCCCGCTTTTAACAGGGGAGTAAAATATGCCGCTCATTAAAGGTTCTAAAGCTAAGAGCCGAAAGGGAATTTCCACGAATATTCGCAAGGAAATGCATGCAGGCAAACCGCAAAAGCAGGCGGTGGCCATAGCTCTCAGCCAAGCGCGCAAAGCTGGGGCGAAGATTCCTAAGAAAAGGAAAAAATAGACGAAAAATCGTCTAATGAAATACCCTTTGCCTCATGAAAATCGTCGTTATTGGCGGAACTGGAAGAATTGGTTCCGCAATCGTTAAAGAGCTGTCCCCGCGTCATGAAGTGCTCATCGCCTCACGCCACGATGGCGATGTCACGGTCGATGTGACCTCGGAAAAATCCATTCGCTCCTTATTTGAAAAGGTTGGCGCATGCGACGCAGTTGCCATGGCCTCAGGAACCGTGCTGTTCGAGCCTTTTGAAGAAATGACTCCCGAAAAATATCAAGTGGGCCTTAAAGATAAATTGATGGGCCAGGTCAACATCGTACTCATCGGCCGCGACTACTTAAAAGACACTGGTTCCTTTACGCTTATCAGTGGAGTGCTCAGCGAAGATCCCATCCAAACGGGAAGCTCGGCTTCTATGGTCAACGCTGCCATCGATGGATTTGTGAAGGCGGCTGCAATAGAGATGCCGCGCAATATTCGCATCAACGCCGTCAGCGCAACGGTAGTGGAAGAAGCGATGGATGTCTATGCGCCCTACTTCAGAGGATTTATCGCGGTTCCTGCTGCCAAAGTGGCGCTGGCCTTTAGCAAAAGCATAGAAGGTTTGCAAACGGGTCAAATCTACCGGGTGTGGAATTAATACTTTTCTCTTCTGATGGAAAAGATCAAAACGAGAACTCCGATTCCACTTAAGAAAATGCCCGACCATAGCAACATTTTTAAGGATTTTGAGGAAGCATGTGGAAGTGAAGGTAGTTGCTCTTTGGTTCCTGTGATTTCTTTCCAAAGATGGGAAAAGAAGTCACCCGTGCGTTCGAAAAAGCCTTTAGTCTTCTCTGCTGCGTGTTGTAGCAGTTGTTGTTCGTGCAAGTTGTGATTAGCATAAATGATGAGAACAATTCCTACTAAAACACAGACAATGCCGATTAATGCCTTATAATTTAATCGCATACTATAATGACCCCTTTGTATATAAATTAGTTCATACAACATTGGGTAAACATTGTAAATACATTTAAGATTGTATTTCAAAAGGAGTAAGGATTTCACATCCTGTCTTGGTGATGAGAACCGTGTGCTCCCACTGAGCGCTGGGTTTTCCGTCTATTGTACGGGCTGTCCAGTCATCGGCGGGATCGATGAAAGACTTGCTTTTTCCGGCGTTGATCATGGGTTCAATGGTAAATGTCATTCCTTCCGCCAGGGGTATGGCAATGGATGTAGAGTGGTGTGGGATTTCAGGGGGTTCGCGAAAGTAAAGGCCGATGCCGTGGCCTGAAAACTCATCTGCGGTTGTGCAGCCGTGGCGCTTGGCGTATTCTTCTATACATTTGCCAATGACGTTAATGAGCACTCCTGGCTTTAAAAGAGCTATAGAGCGCATGAGGGCTGCGTAGGAGACGTCGACAACGCGTTTTTTTTCCTCACTGACATTGCCTATCATCACCATGCGGCCGCAATCGCCGAAATAGCCTTGATAGATGCAAGAAACATCGACGTTCAGTATGTCACCTTCTTTTAAAGCAGTAGCATTGGGAATGCCGTGACAAATCACATCGTTGACAGAAGTGCAGATGCTTTTGGGAAAAGGAGGCTGACCAAAGCCTAAAGGGGCGGGAATTGCCATTGCTTGGCGGTGCAGTTCATGCGCATAATCGTCTAGTTCTTCTGTCGAGACCCCGCTCTTTGCCATTTTGCATGTCTTGTCGAGAATGGAAGCTGCCATATAACAGGCGGCGCGAATACCCTCGATCTGTTCTGCGTTTTTGAGCAGTATGCCGTACTGCTTGTGATAATGCTGAACCAGCGATTGAAAATCTTGAGGAGGCGGGTTAGGGTAGTGACACTTTTTCCATTTGAGTCCGCTGCCACACCAACACGGGTCATTTCTTGAAAGTTCCGCCATGAACCTATCCTAAAATTCTAAATATTTGATTTTTGACTGCATTTTTCGTCAGATTTTGAGACCGCTTTTTGGCCAACTTAAATATGTCCAGCAAAGAGGTTTCAAAATGTGATGAAAAAGGCGCGAAAGGTAACTGTTGGGACTTTTGCGATAGGTTCATTTGTTATCTAAACTTTTACTCTAATATTCTTAAAGCATTTTAAAATAGAAATGCCAATGATTTCTACATCCTGGATTAAAACCAGATAGGCATTGAGGACAGTGGGCATTGCACGCCAGATACTCTTTAATAGATAACTTGGCCCCGCAAGCACCGCATAAGACTGCCTTTTCGTCCCATTCTTCCATCTCCCAGCGCTGCGCTGGATGGCCTGCCAGAGCCTCATGACAAAAATAGCAGCAGTAGTAAGCGCCGCAGCATTTGAACTCAATGGAAACAATATCCAGAGGGCTATGGTAGTGCTGGCATCCGCCGCGCTCTGTACAGGCAAGTCCAAAGACTTCTACACCGTAGATAGAGATTTTTTGCTCCATTGAAGGGAATGATGCTTAAAAGTAACTGAGAAGTGGCCTTCTTTTTTTAAGGATTCGGCCAGCGCTTTATCTGTTGCGATCAGCACTTCGTCTTTATCGTACAAAAAGACGTGCTCAGATTTTCCATGCGGTCCAATTTTGGGTTCGTAGCCGGGAACTTTAAAGGCTTTCCAAAAGAGATCGAGGATCTCCTTTTTCACGTCTAATAAATTAGGGGAATCAGGCGAAGCAATTGGAACTGTTACTGTTAATTCCATTTTGTGCACCAAAGGAAATGTCACCGCGATAGCTGCCATATTAAACTCTCTCATGAAAAAGGAAGACAACTTTAGCACAGCATTCCTTTTTTCAAAATAAAAACTCGTCCTAATCGCTAAACGATGAAATATTAATGAATGTTGACGATTAATGATCGAATATCGATAAATCTAAATTTCGTTTCCAAGCAATGCATAGGAGAAGTTTTATGAAGCATTCAACACACAAGATTCAACGTTTAAGCCGCATTTTCAAAATCGTTTTCCTCATTTGCGCATTTACTCTGCCGGTGATCGACGCCGGGTTTTGGATTACTAGACCTCTTTCGAAACTCATTTTGCCAACTCCAAATTGTAAATTCCTGCGATTAAGTTGAATCGAAGAGTGAACCTTTTGCGCCTATTTCGATAACGATCAGACAAAATCTTAAAACGTTTTAAGCTGCCGATGACGTTT
>DASXPV010000066.1:0-4965 GCA_036493355.1 Rhabdochlamydiaceae bacterium | reverse complement strand
AAAATATGCAAGGAGGCTGCGAAAATTTTTTGTCTGGAGCGAGCGACCATTGTACGAGTACAAGGCGCGAGCGAAGACGAAAAATTTTCTGCAAAGCCGACGCGGGAGATTTTCTCAATATTGTTTTAAATTACTATAACTACAAGGCCACGTGAACTCAGGCCTTAAGGCCTGGGAATATAAGTTGGGGGCCGAGTTTCGAACTCGGCCCAACATTGTTTTGAAAATACCCGGCCCTTAAGGCCGGGTTTCCTTTGGAGAAGGATGCATTTAGAGAAAAACGTGGCAGTAAATACTAATGGAGTTTTTCTATGAACGATGTTGTCATCATAGGAAATGGTGTTTTAGGCCTTTCTACTGCCTATGCTCTATCTAAAGAAAATCCTTCGGTGCGCATCTGCGTCATCGGACCTGACACCACTTTAGGGTGTGCTAGTTTGGCCTCTGGCGCCATGCTTAATGCCTTTGCGGAACTAACAAGTAAAACGCTTGAATCAAAAGAAGGGAAAGTAAAGTTCGAAATGGCATTGAAAGCCTCTAAAATGTGGCCCAAGTGGCTTGCCGAAATCAACAATGAGCTAGATGCGAATCATCGCCTCCAGATCATTCAGGGAACGCATGTCATTTTAAATTCTCAATCTGGCAGACTCGATACGAACAACTATTTAGCCATAATCCAAGCATTGAATGATTATAAGGAGCCATACGAAACAAACGAGGATCCTTGTTCGATCCCCGGAATGTCTCCTCACAATACTTTTCGTCCTCTCCATGGAATTTACATCCCCAATGAAGGAACTTTAGATTCAAATGCACATATTCAGGCTTTGAAGACAATTCTGTCGAAAAAGAAAAACGTAGAATTGCGGAACGACACAGTCGTGAAGATCGATGTAAAGTCTCATAAAGTGAGTGGAATTGAACTAGCATCAGGAGCTGTTTTACACCCTGGACAAGTGGTTCTCGCCAACGGAACGAAGGCTCAGGAATTGATCGATCCCATCAAAGAATTGGCCTCTAAAATGCCGCGTCTATTATACGGCGTTGGATATTCTGCAACTCTTAGCCAACAGGCAGACAACCCGGTGCAACAGGTGATCCGGACTCCCAATCGAGCAGGAGCTTGTGGATTACACGTTCTGCCCAGAGGGGGAAAACTCTATGTTGGAGCCACAAACATGGTCTATAATGCCCCTGAAGTCAAATTGAGAGCAGGGCTATCGATGTTTCTTCTCGAATGCGCAATCACTCAGATCAATGGAAGTTTATATGGCTCACATATAGAAGATTGGATTATGGGCTACCGGCCTGCGACACTCGATACATTTCCATTGATCGGTAAAACTTCCATTGAAGGATTATGGATTTTGAGCGGCACTTACCGAGACGGCTTTCACCAATCTCCGCTACTGGCTACGCATATGGCTCATTTGCTACTAGGCAAACAAGGACTGTTTGATCAACACCTCTTTGCTCCAGAGAGAAAATTGATTTCTACAATGACAAAAGAAGAGGCGATCGCCGAATTTGTCGAACACTTCGTGGCCTGTATGGCTGAGCATGGAGAAAATACTCCTGTCTTTATGCGGTCTAAAAGTTTTAAGGAGATTCTTGAAATTCAGTTTTTTGAGAATCTTTACAACCAGCTTGGCACAAACGTTGGATTTGCCCCCGATATTCTCTTCATGTTTGCATTAGATGAAAATTCTAAAGAACTGATCTCCTCCTTTAAGAAATACTTCTTATAAGGGTTGACTCAAGGTCGTGAGCGGTAGAAGAGTCAGGTGCAATGATCAAAAATTCCGCTTGGGATCCATAGACGATTGAAAAAATAATTCCGCTGCGTTTATCGGGTTTAAATAACAGCCCTGCTTTTTCTAAAATAGAGTAGGCTTTTTCAAAGGATCCTATTTCAACGTCTTTTCGTATAAGAAGGACTACTTGATTCATGTATCCATCCCCGAAGAGGCGTCTAGCGAGCGTATCGACATGCAAGAAGCCACTTTGCCTTACGTTGATTTCTGTAAATATTAATTGATTGGCTGCCGTAAGAATGACATCGGAACACATATAGCCAAAATAGCCCTCTTTTTGCATATGCTGGCCAAGTTTTAGAGTAAAAGAAATGAATTCATCTGCTAATGATCGTTTCAGACGAGTAGCTGGAATTTCACCTCCGATCCAGTTCCCATCCATTCTCATTTCGGCATAATTAACCAGTCTTAAATCTCCTTTCTGATAAGGGATATAGACATCACAGGTAAAAACGCCTTGATTAGGGTGATAGACTTCAACGATCAATTGATGGTTCCCAACATTTGTATAACTAGTCCATAAATCTTGTGCGATTTTCTCTACATTTCCGAGTGTAATCTGCCTAGCAATTCCCGTAAAAACCGATTTGGGATCCGCAGAGAGCCCGATGTTGCCATGTCCTCCTGCATTAAAATCTTGTTTAACGATCACTTGCCCGTTTTTAGTGAGCAGCCTATCAATAGCTTTAACGAGTTGTCGCGGCGATCTACATACATCTCCCTCTGGGATGGGAAGTCCATGGACAATGCCAAGCTGTCTAAAGTAGGATTTGCAATTAATTCTGAAACAAAAATGTTGCCGCACAAGAGCTTTCCATTTGGAAGGGAGGGAGATGCCTAATTCTTCTGCCAAACTGATAATATCTGGGGTATAAGAAAAGGGGGCTATCGTCCATGAAGCATTGACGATTTTTTTGAGACTAGAGAGTAGAGACACCTCTCCCAATACCTCGCTAACTACCAACTTGGGATCTTTTTTTAGAACAAAGATATTTAATTGCTGAGGATTGAACTGTTGGATCTTGGCCAAATATTGGATGAAATCTTTAGGAGGTTCCTCAGGGAGGATAATGGCATCGCCTGGATTCATTAACCAAAGCCAACGACGATTGGTGTAGGTTCCCATTAAGAACTCTTCTTCATCAATGGGATCTCCTTCAGATCGCATACTATCCAGGACATTAGGAACAATTAATTGTGGTTGTTTTAACATTCGGGAGCTCTTGGTTTTACTAATTTGATTTCTGAAATCACAATTGCTATGAACATCAAAATAGAACCTAAGTAAAAATTCCACGTAAGATGTTCAGACAACAAGACCACTGCTACTAAAGTAGCAAAAATGGGTTCACAGGAGACAATAATCGCCGTCGTAGTATGGGTTAGATGCTTTTGTGCATAAAATTGGAGAAAGATGCCAATTACAGAATTAACAATGGCAAGGACGCTGATATAGACCCAAATTTTTGGTTCATTTGGTAAAGAAAGGCTATTTTGACTCCAGGCAAGTATCCCTGAAAGGATACAAATAACTGCGCATTGAATCGCAATTAGCGTCAACAAATTGTATGTATTTGCATAATTACCGACTAAGATAATGTATAGAGAAAAACAAATAGTACCTAAAAAAATCCATGCTAGACCGATGGAAAATCCAGAATGTAAAGAGATGACTCCAATTCCGAGCAAAGCAACGCCAACTGCACTCCATGTTCTCATGTTGAAAGATCTAGCGAACAAAGGAACTAGCACTACAGCTAAACCCATGACAAAACTGGTCGTTGAAGCAGGTAGGGTCTCTAGTCCAAAGTATTGGAATAAAACATTGCCAAATAGCAATGCTCCTAAAAAAATTCCTGGCTTCAAGATGTTTCTTTGAATATGGCGAAAGGTCAATAAACTGAGCAACGAGGAAGCGATCAGATAACGCCAAAATATCAAATTAGCAGGGGCAAGTGTAGCTATTCCTTTTTTTACAAAAAAGAAGCCAGACGCTGAAATAAACGTAGCGAGAAATAGAGCAAATATCGCAATTGCCTGTTTTGGCTTCATCCAGTTGACGGCAGGAAAAACCCAGTCCTTCAGGACTGAGAGAAACTACCCCTCCTCTATATTTTTTTGTTAAATAATTTATTATCATAATTCTTTGCTCCATGAACAGAGAAAAAAAATAGAAAAAATAAGAACCGTCAGAATCAATTTCATGGAGAAATGCTGTCGCGTCCAGCCGCCCCCATTTTTCCTATGAAAATTGTCTCTAAAATCTGATCAAATTTTAAGCCTTTTTTGGCCTTGAAAAGGACACTCGGGGGACAGCAATACTCAACATTCTAGTTTAAAAAGAGTCAATCCTGTTAAATGCCGTCTTTATTTTTCAGCTATAGGCTTCCAGAAGCGAAAAAGGGAACAAGATAGAGAAGGATATGCACGATGTGCAGGATGGGGAAAAAGAGTTTCTGCCTCATTCTGCATTAACCAGGGCCATTCTGGGATATTGTTTTGTAGTGATGAGAGAGCTGGGACCTGGTTTTTTAGAGCGCGTCTACAAGAATGCTCTGTTTCTTACTATGACGCAAGAAGCGCTAAACGTCGAAGTGGAAAAGCTTTTCGAGGTAAAATTTAGAGGGAAGGTGATTGGGAGATACAGTGCTGACTTAGTGGTCGAGAAAGCCGTGATTGTGCAATTGAAATGTTGTGAGCGTTTGCTCACAGAACATCAGGCGCAAGTGATCAATTATTTAACAGTAGCGCAGTTGCCTGTGGGGTTACTGGTGAATTTTCGTTATAGGAAATTAGAGTACAAGAGGTTGTTCTGTGAAGAAAAAGTGCCTTTTGAAGAAACCGAGAAAACCACTGCTCTAAAATTCCTATAAATATCCTGCACATCTTGCATATCCTTCCCCATCTTGTTACTTTCGATAAATAGCAAAGTGTTAGGTCAAAAGAATTGTATCACCTGTGATTTTTTTTAAAATCCTTGCTTCAGGCCAACTTTTGAATTTACAAGTATATATAGTGATTTAAAACAAGATTGAGAAAAATATGCAAGGAGGCTGCGAAAATTTTTTGTCTGGAGCGAGCGACCATTGTACGAGTACAAGGCGCGAGCGAAGACGAAAAATTTTCTGCAAAGCCGACGCGGGAGATTTTC